>CAZAOJ010000026.1:0-27626 GCA_964486745.1 uncultured Arcobacteraceae bacterium | reverse complement strand
GTGCAGTTGTATCAAATCCTACTTGTGGTGCATGTCTTGGTGGATATATGGGAATTTTAGGAGATGAAGAAGTTTGTATCTCTACAACAAATAGAAACTTTGTAGGACGAATGGGAAGTAGAACTTCTAAAGTATATTTAAGTAACTCTGCAGTTGCAGCAGCTAGTGCAATTAGCGGATATATAACAGATCCAAATACAATATAAATGATACAACATATACCATGTGTAATCCTTGCAGGTGGTAAATCTAGTAGAATGGGAGAGGATAAAGCTCTTCTGCCATTTGATAAATTTGATACTCTTGTAGAATATCAATACTCTAAACTTTCAAAAATATTTAAAAATGTTTATATCTCAAGTAAAAGTAATAAATTTAATTTTGAAGCTAAACTAATATTAGATAATGAAAATACAATCTCTTCTCCAATGATAGCGCTCAAAGCTATTTTAGAAAAGTTTGATAAAAAAGTATTTATTATAAGTGTTGATATACCTTTTGTAGAAAATGAAACCATTAAAACTTTAATAAAAGAAAGTGATTGTTTTGATATTACTATTGCAAGTGATTTAAATCATACTCACAACTTATGTGGGATATATGATACAAATTTACTCACTTTAATATCTAAATATATAAAAAAAGATATCCATAAAATAAATTTTTTAGTTAAAAATTCAAATTCTAAAACTATACTTTTTGACAAACAATCCCAATTTTTAAACATTAATACAAAGGAAGAGTACAACACAGCACTAAATAATTATAAGCTATACAAATAATATTTATTTGACAAAGCCCTAAACAGTTAAGTGATGTGTTATTTTTATTTTGTTATTCTAGCTCAACTTAAAATAGTTTTTTAATAAAAAGATATAAGGAAAAGAAATGGAAAACAGAAATCTTAAAAAAGATTTAGAACAATTAGATTCTATCTTAAAAGAACAAGGTATCTCAAGAAGAGATGCAATGAAGATGATGGGTCTAAGTAGTGCTGCATTTATGATGGGAAGTGGTACTGAAGCTGAGGCAGCAACTGAAGTAAGAGCTAGTAGTGCTAAAGGTAAAGTTTTAATCATTGGTGGTGGACTTTCTGGTATGAGTACAGCTGCTAGATTAAGAAACTCTGCATCTGATGTTGAGATTACTGTTATTGAACCAAATGGTCTTTCTACTCAATATCAACCAGGTCAAACTTTAGTTGGTGGTGGATTATGGCCAAAAAGTGAAGTAATTTATCATAGAGATGATTTTATTCCAAATAATGTAACTGTTATTGAAGAAAAAGCAGTTGAGTTTGATCCAGATAACAATACTGTAACTACAGATAAAGGGACTAAAGTTTCTTATGATTATATGATTGTTGCAGCTGGTTTAGTTCTTAATTATGGAGCAATCAAAGGTTTAGAAGCAGCTGGAGAAGCTTATTCTGCAGGTGATAATAAAAAACTAGTAGATGTATTAAATTCTGTTGGTGCATGTTCAATATATACAGCTGATGGAGCTGAAGCTACTTGGGAAAGTATGCAAAAATTTATCGCGGATGCTAAAAGTGGTAAAAAAGTAAATGGTTTATTTACACATCCAAATACACCAATCAAATGTGGTGGAGCACCTAAGAAAATTATGTATCTTACAAATGCAAGATTAAATGAAGCAGGTGCTAGAGCAAACGCTAACTTACATTTCTATCCAAATGGTGGAGCTATGTTTGGTATTAAAGATTATCATACTGCGATTGTTGAACAATTTAAAGCTAGAGATTTCAAATGGAGTTATAAACATAACTTAATTGCAGTTGATGGAGAAAATAAAATTGCTACATTTAATCACCACTGGAAAGAAAAAGGTGAATGGGATGAAGATTTAGAAGAATATGGTGTAGTTTTAAAAAGTGAAGAGGTAAAAGTTCCTTACGATTTCTTACATATTACTCCTCCTATGAAAGCTCCAACAGAAATAGCAAACTCTAAAATTGGTTCAAGTAAAGGTTGGGTTCCTGTTAAAAAAGAAACTTTACAACATGCTAAATATAAAAATGTATTTGCTTTAGGTGATATCGCAGCGATTCCTATGGGTAAAACTGGAGGAAGTGCTAGAAAACAATATAAAGTAGTTGTAGATAATGTTCTTTCTATGATGGAAACTGGATCTATTCCAGCAACAAATAAAGAGTATGCTGGATATACGGTATGTCCATTAATTACTAATATTGGTACAGTTATGTTAGCTGAGTTTAACTGGGCTTCTAAAAAAACTGGAAGTGGTGCTAATGCAGCATTATTACCAATTGACCCTACTCAAGAGAGATATATTTGGTGGCTACTAAAAATTTATTTATTAAAACCAATGACTCAATATGGTATGCTTTCTGGTAGAGCTTAGAAAAAGATAATAGGAGAATTTAAAGATGATTAAAAAAATTACAACACTTACATTAGCAACAGCTGCAATATTTGCATTAACTGGTTGTGGAGATAAAACTGCACCTAAAGAAGTAACTACATATAAATATACAACTGTACAAGTATATGAAAAAACTTGTATCAAGTGTCATGGTGCAAATGGAGAAGGAAATCCTGAAAAGAAAACTCCAGCACTTAATGATAGAACTCCTGCAGAAATGGCAGAAGATCTATATGATGTTAAAAATGGTGGTACAGGATATGGTGGTTCTGGAACAGATCATGAAATCATGGAACACAATATGCAAAAACTTATTGACAAAGGTTATGATTACGATATTAACTCTATGGCAGAATTCTTATCATACTTAGCAAAAAACAATAAAAAAAATAAATAATTGATACATTAAGTATCTTATAATAAAGGCAGATATTAAGTTATCTGCCTTTTTTTATGTTTATAATTTTTTATATGTTATAATCAAAAACTATTAAACATATAAGGAAATATAAATTGAATAAACGCCAAGATCTCGTATATGTATGGCCATTATTTACTAGAATCATCCACTGGCTTATTGCTTCTACATTTACTGCAGCTTTTATATTCTCTTTTTATGAAAATTTATTAAATTTACATGTAGCTGCTGGAATTATATTTGGGCTTATGCTTGTATATAGATTTATTTGGGGCTTTATAGGTCCTCGATATGCTACATTTAACACTTTTAAACTTAGTCTTACGCAACTAAAAGATTATTTTGCACAAAAAGTAAAAAATAGATATAGAGATATCCCAGCAGGTCATAATCCAGCTTCTAGTTGGTTTACATTAATAGTTCTTGGACTTGGTGCGATTATATCTATTAGTGGTTTGCTACTATATGGGATACAAGAAGGCAATGGATACCTTGGATATCTAAATGAAAAATATTATATGTACAGTGATCTATTATTACAAATACATACTTATTCATCATGGTTACTTGTAGGATGGGCTGTTATTCATGTATCTGGTGTTATGGTAGAGCAATTTTACCATAAAACAAATATGGCATTTGCGATGATAAATGGATATAAAAAAGCTAAAGGGGAAGATTCAAAACCAGGAAAATCACAAAGATGGTTAACTTATCTATTTTTATTACTATCTTTATTTGTACTTTTTGTTTCAACAGATGGCAGAAATAACCCATTTGTAGCGAATAGATTCCCAGAAATTCACTATGAACAAGATATACCTGTTTATAATTTTGAATGTGGATCTTGTCATAAACCTTATCCTCCATTTATGCTTCCAACTAGCTCATGGGATAGAATCCAAAATGGTTTAAAAAATCATTTCGGTGAAAAGATATCTCCAACGCACAAAAAAGAAGAAAATAGAATTTCTAAAAATGATCAAACTATGATTTTTAATTATTTAAGAAATAATAGTGCAGACCACAGTACGCGAGAAGTTTCTGTAAAAGTAATGAAGTCATTAAATGGAGCAAGAGGAAGAAAATCAATTACTAAAATAAAAATCTGGAAAAAAATTCATAAAAACATACCTCAATCAGTATTTAAATCTAAAAAAATAAAAGGAAAAGCAAACTGCTGGGCATGTCATAAAAACTTCGATAAAGGGATGATTGAAGATATTGATATTCATATCCCTTCATTATAATAGCTTATTAAATTAAGTACAGATTATATTAAAAATAACTTCAATTAAAGATTCTTATAAGTAATATTGGAATAAAATGTACTATGTATATTTTTTATTTAAAAAAATATTAAGTTTATATGAAATTTAAAGGAGTCAAACTGATGCAAGTAGAAGTTTCAAGAAGAAAGTTTCTTCAAGGTACGGTTGCTATGACAGTTGTAGGTGGTACAGCATTAAGTACTACAAATTTATTATCAAATGAACATGCAAGTAGTGCAAAAGTTGGAGATATTCCAACTTTTACTACTAAAAGTGGTCAAGCGAAATCTCATGAGGTTGCAACTTTATGTGAAATGTGTGTTAATAAATGTGCAGCATTAGCCCAAGTAGAAAATGGTATTATTACAAAATTAAATCCTAATCCACTTTTTCCAAAAAGTAAAAATATGCTTTGTGCAAGAGGAAATGCAGGTATTCAAGCGGTATATGATCCAGATAGATTAAAATATCCAATGATAAGAATAGGAGAAAAAGGTGAAGGTAAATTTAAAAGAGTTACATGGGATGAAGCCTATGAAGCTATTTTAAATGGTACAGATAAATTTCCAGGACTTGCAAAAATATTAGAAGAAGAAAAAGACAATAGATCTTCTATGTTATTTTGTGCAGGTGAAGGTATGGCAGAGCATACATTTAAACAATTTTTTCAAGCATTTGGTTCATCAAATTGGCTAAATCATGCATCAATTTGTCTTCAAACAGTTGCTTCTGGTTATGGTGTAACTTTAGGGTCATATCCTCAGGCAGATTTAGATAATGCAAAATATATTATTATGGGTGGTGCAAATAGAGCTGAAGCTATTGTTACTCCTGATACTATGGATGCTTTTAAAAGAACAAAAGGAAGAGGTGCAAAACTTATTTGTGTAGATCCAAGATTTACAAATACTGCAGCAAAATCTGATAAATGGCTTGCTATTAATCCAGGGACTGATTTAGCATTTGTATTAGCTTTAACTTATGTAACTATTACAGAAGATCTTCAAAATCAAAAATATATCGATGCAAACTTCAAAGGTTGGGAAGAGTATAAAAATAGTGTATTAACAAATAAATATACTCCTGAATGGGCACAAGATATTACAGGAATTAAAGCAAAAGATATTTATGCAATTGCAAGAGAATTTGCAGCTGCTGCTCCTAAAGCAGTTTATTATCCAGGAAGAAGATCAACTTTTGCAAAGAATGATTTTCAACTAAGACGTGCAATGGCAATATTTCAAGCTATGCATGGAGCAATTGATTGTAAAGGTGGATTAATTTTTGGTAGTAAATTACCTATGAAACCACATGAAGGACTTGAACCATTATATGCAAAAGCTGAAAGTAGAGCAGTTAATAAAGTTGATCATCCATCAAAAGGTCATGCTGGATACGATGACTGTGCTATTGTAAGTGGTGGTGGATCTTGGATTAGTTGGAGAAATCACTTTATTGAGGGGAAACAACCATATAAAGTAAGAGGAATGTTTTGTTATAAACACAATCCAATGATGAATATGCCAAATACTGCAAAAACTGCAAAAATGCTAAAAATGATGGATCTTGTAGTTACAATTGATACAATGCCTAGTGATACAGTTATGTATGCTGATGTTGTACTTCCAGAATGTACATATCTTGAAAGAACAGATCCTGTTAAAACATTTGGTGGTGTTGAACCTAGTATTGCAGTTAGAAATAAAGTAATTGATCCAATGTATGAAACAAAACCAGTAATAGAAATATTAAATGGATTAACTTCTAAAATTTCTAAACCTATGTTTGAAATTACTAAAAAATATGATGAAGATGTACAAGAACAAATTGATGATGAAGGATTAGAAGCTACATATGCAGAGTTTGATCTTACATTACCTTTTAAACAAACACAAGAAGAATTAAATCATCATGCAGTGTCTATGTATTTAGGAGCTGCTGAAGTATTACATAAAGATGGTGTTTTTTATCCAAAAATGGATAAATACTTTAAAAAATTAAATGTAAATGAACATCAATATTATCCTGAAAAGAAAAAATACTATAGTACAAAAAAAGGTAAACCAGTAACTCCATCTAAAAAAGTTGAGTGTGTTATTGCATCTTTGGCAAAAAAAGGAATAGATCCAATGCCTGTATGGAAAGATGAATATAACTTTAGTGTACCAAATGGTAAATTTAGACTTCTTACAGGAAGACATGCACAATTTACTCAAAGTGGAACTTCAAACAATGCAATGCTAAGAGATTTAATGCCAGAAAACTTTATTTGGATTAATAAAAGAGTTGCACAACAAAAAGGAATTAAATTTGCAGATATGATTGAAGTAAGTTCAAGTACAGGAAAAACTCAATTAAAAGCATATCCAACAGAAAAGATTGCACCAAATCAAGTATTTTTTATCCATGGATTTGGAGAAGAGAGTCAATCATTAACTTGGGCATATAAAAATGGTGGAAATGATAATTCTGTTATAGAAGATCATATTGAACCAGTATATGGTGCAGCAGCGATGCACGAAACAAATGTTGAAATAAGAAAGGTGTAAACGATGGCTAGATATGGAATGGCACTTGATTACAAAAATTGTATCAATTGTAAAGCATGTGAAGTAGCATGTAAAGAAGAAAATGGTGTACTTATGGGTGCAGATAAACATAGAATTTGGGTAGGAACTCCAGATATTCAAGGAGAATATCCACTTTTAGATATTGTTTCAAATAGTTTTCAGCCAAGTCAATGTCAACATTGTGATGACGCACCATGTCAAGAAGTTTGTCCTACACATGCAACTTATTATGATGAAAATGGTGTAGTTAGAGTAGATTCTGATAAATGTATTTTATGTTCTTACTGTATGAATGCTTGTCCTTATGATGCAAGATATGTAGATGATAGAACAATGACTGTTGATAAATGTAACTTCTGTTCGGATACTAGACTTGTAAACGGTGAAGTAACAACTGCATGTCAAAACACATGTCCTACAAAGGTGCGAACATTTGGAGATTTAGATGATCCAAATAGCGAAATTAGTGAACTATTAAGAGTGAGAGAACATTTTTCTTTAAAATCTCATCTTGGTACAAATCCAAAACTATTCTATCTAACATAAGGAGTTAATGATGAAAATTGGACCATTAAATATTCCATTAAAAGAAGATTTTTCTATTAAATCAATTTTAGGATTCGAAAAAAGTTTTATTAATATAATTATTGCTCTTAGTGTTGTAGCAATGTTAGGTATGTTAGTAATTGGTGTTACAAACTATTTAATTCATGGGCATCATGCATATAATGTAACAAGAGAACATCCTTGGGGATTATTGATTGCTGTGTATATTTTCTTTGTTGTTAGTTCAACTGGATTTTGTATAGTTGGATCACTTGGTGATGTATTTGGATTTAAAGATTATACTATGATATCTAAAAGAGCAATCTTTGGATCTATTGTAACTATTATGGCAGGTTTTACAGTTATTGCATTTGAGATTGGTCATCCAGTTACTATGCTTATATACAATGTACTAAGCCCAGGACTTACATCTGCAATTTGGTGGATGGGTACTTTATATGGACTTTATCTTACATTTATGATTATTGAGTTTTACTTTTTATTAAATAATGATATGAAAAAAGCTAAATACTTTGGTCTTACTGGACTTTTAGTTGGGCTTGCTGCTCACTCAAATCTTGGATCTGTATTTGGATTTTTAAATGCTAGAACAATATCTCAAGGTGTATTTTATCCTACGTATTTTATTTTAACAGCATTTATTACAGGTATTTTTCTTTCATTTATTATTATGGGATTTAGATATAAATTAAATTTTAATGATAAAACAAAAAAACTTTTAGAAGGTTTAGCAAAAATACAAGGACTTTTAATCTCAATTTTAATTTTCTTTGTAACTTGGAAACTTCTTACAGATATGTATGGTGGTATGCCAAATCGAGCTGAAGTAGCACATCATATTATAGGTTCTTCAACATTTTGGGCAGAAGTAATCTTAGCTATGGTTATACCTTTACTTGTAATTTTAAAAGATTTTGGTAAAAGTCCAGTAATGATGTTTTTTGCCTCATTAATTGGGATGGTTGGTATTTTCTTTATGAGATATAATCTTGTACATGATACACAATTAAAACCACTTCAAATGATGAAAGTAAAAGAGTATCAACTTGCTCCTGAATGGATTCACTATTTCCCTAGCTCATCAGAGATTATGATCTCTTTAGGTGGTCTTGGACTTTGTATTTTACTTTACTATGTAGGAACAAGAGCATTCAACCTTGATGAAGAGGCTCATCACTAAAAATTAGTTTTAATATCTATTATTTAAATTAAAAGCCTTTGATATTATTTATCAAGGGCTTTTTTGTTATCATAATAGTATAAAAATAAAAGATAGGATCTAAATTATGAAAAATAATCCATTAATCAAAATATCATTACTTGTAGCTATTTTAAGTTCAGGTATCTATGCATCTAGCCAAACTAAAACATATACTATGGATGAGATATATAATAAAATGTGTATTCAATGCCATAGTTCAGATGGCTCAGGTAATACAGATAAATTAACACCATCAATGAGAGATATGAGTCAAGCTGAAATTGAAGAAGAGCTAATCAATGTAGAAGATGATAAAGGGCATATTATTATGGAACATAATCATGAAAAAATAAATGAAATGGGTATGCAGTATGGTGCAAAAGAGATGGCAAAATATATGTATGAAAGATTTCATCCAACTAAAGAGGTACAATAGATGAAAAAAGAGATATTAATATATATAAGTCTTTTTGTAATAATAGCTTTTATTTGGCATATGGATCAATGGTTTGATCATCCAATAGTGCATCTTACAAATATGTCAAATGGTGGAGCTTTTGGAGTTCCTGGTATTATTCATCCATTTGTATTTACATTTATAGCATATGCTTTATTATCTATTCCTAGAGGTATTATAAAATTATTTACAAAAAAATGATTTTATAATTTGACATAAAAAAAGGCAGATGGAATATCCATCTGCCTTTTTTATAAATTGCATTTTATATTATGCAATTGCTGCTTTTGCTTTTGTTACAAGTGATGCAAATGCTTCCGCATCATTCATAGCCATATCAGCTAAGATTTTTCTATCTAATTCAATATTAGCTAGTTTTAAACCATTCATAAATCTTGAATAGTTAATATCATTTAATCTACATGCAGCGTTGATTCTTACAATCCAAAGTTTTCTAATGTCTCTTTTTTTGCTTCTTCTATCTCTATAAGCATATACAAGTGCATGTTCTAATGCCTCTTTTGCTTTTCTAAAATGTTTTCTTCTACCACTATATTGACCTCTTACGGCCTTTAGAACTTTCTTGTGTCTAGCTCTTCTTACAGTTCCTGTTTTTACTCTAGGCATATTTTCCCCTTTACCTTTTTTTCAACTTTTTGTTGTAGGTGTCAGTATTTGAAATACTGAACTTGTCCGTATATTACGGAGTGACTATGTAATCAAAAATATTTTTGAATTACGCTTTATTTAACATTCTTTTAACTCTTGCAACATCTACACTTGCAACAGTTTGTGGGCCTCTAAGCTTTCTTTTTCGCTCTTGAGATTTTTTAGTTAGAATATGGCTTCTAAAAGCACTTCCTCTTTTAACTGAACCATTTTTCTTTACTTTAAATCTTTTTAAAGCTCCACTATTAGACTTCATCTTTGGCATAGTAAGAATCTCCTTTCATAATATTTATCTCTCTAACACATAAAAGTGTAGAGAAAAAAGTTCGGGATTATACTCTAATATAGATTAAGTTTAGTTTAAAGCATTATCAACAAAAATCTGCTAACAATCCACCTTTTAACATTTCATACATCTCATCTCCTTCTAAAATTTTTACAATTTCTAATGCAAAACAAATAGCAGTTCCAGGTCCTCTTGAAGTTAAAATTTTACCATCTTTGACAACTTTTTGTTCAGATGTATACCCCTCTAGTCTTATTTGTTCTTCAACACTAGGATAACAAGTATAATTCTCGCTTAAAACTCCTGCAGTATTTAATGCAAACGGTGCGGCACAAATTGCAGATATAAATTTTTCATCTTCATTCATTTTTTTTAGCATATTTTGAACTGTAACATTTGCATTTAAAATATCTGTACCACCCCAACCTCCAGGAAGTACAATCATATCTAAAGTATCACTATCAACATCATCTATCATACAATCAGTTTGGACTACAATTCCTTGCGCACCTTCTACCATTAATTCTTCTACCCCAGCAATTACTACTTCAATATTTGCTCGTCTACATACATCAATAATTGAAATTGCTTCAATCTCTTCAAAACCTTTTCCTAAAGGAACAACAATTTTACTCATAATAATCTCCAACATATAATTTAGATAAAATTTTACTACTTTCTTGCATAATTTTCAATTCATTATAGATTAAAATATCTTATTCAAGGGACTATAAGCAAAAATTAAATAAAATTTATAAAATTATACTAAAAGGGATTATTCATGCTTCATAAATCAAGACTTTTAAAAGCATTATTAGTTGCATCAATACTTGGTGTTTCATTATTTGCAGTTGAAAAAGATACGGATCTAAAAAAAGTTGTTACAGAGGTTCAATCTAATGCTTCTATAAAAGATCAAAAGCTGAGACTAGCTCAAGAAGAGTTAAGAAGAGCAAGGGAAGCAGAGGCTACAATTACATCTCAAAGTACTTTAGAGGGAACTATCTCATCTTTAGCTATGCAGATGATGCAAAATAAAAAGATAAATACAAATAAAGCTTTTATTGTTACATCTTTTGTAAGACTTGATAATCTTAAAAAAACTACAGAGTTTGGAAGAATTTTGAGTGAAAGTATGCTAAATGAGCTATCAATTAGAGGATTTAATATTACTGAATTTAGAGGTCAATTATCAGTTTCAGTAAATAACAATGGTGAATACTTCATTACAAGAGATCCAACAAAACTAAAAAATGCTATTCAAAATACATATGTAGTAGTTGGAACTTATTCTAGACAATACAAAAGAATTATGGTAAATGCTAGAGTTATTGATAATATGACAGGACAAGTTATATCTTCTGCTCGTGCTTCTTATGTACATGGCTTAAGAAATGATTGTGCAATATTCAAAGATTGTGCAGCACCTAGAACTATTAAAATTATAGAAGAAAAATAAGTATTAATACATAAATGAAAAGATTAAAGCACACTATACTATTCTTATTTGTTCTAATCTTTTCAGGATGTATATATCCAAATAACTACATAAATAACTCAGTAAATTTCTCATCAATATCTTCAAATCTTGTAGCACAATTAGATCAACCAATCAAACAATATGTAATACCATCTGATACAGCTGTTTTAGTATCTGATTTTGTTAATCTAAATACACTAAAAGCAAATTCAAAACTTGGATTTTTACTTGCAGACTTAGTTAAAAACGATTTAATTACTAAATATCACTTGATGATTAAAGAGATAAAGCTATCAAGAAATTTTATACTTGGTAAATCAGGATTTAAAATTTTATCAAATAAAGCAAATCAAGTAGATAATACAATTGTAAATGCTATGTATGCACTTGTAGGAACCTATACATTTACAAATGAACAAATTATAATTTCATTAAAAATTATAGATATACGAACTGGTATGTTAGTTGGTTCAGCGATTACTAAAAATATTTTAACAAATGAAATTATACAATTAGATTCATCTCAAAATATTGATAATATATACTCACCTACTGTATTGTAATCTTTTCAATTAAAAATTGAATTTTAGTATTACCTCTAAATTCATTTTCACCTAGACTTACAACTAAATCTAAAATATCATCTTTATTGATTTTTATAGTGTTATTAAATTTTATTGCTTCATATGAGCCATTTTCACTTTGAATATATATCTTTAAGTGTTCTTTATTTTTCCCCATATATGTTATATTTGATGCACTAATATTACTTAGGGTAAATTTTGGTTTAATATTATCTAGTCCATAAGGTTCATATTGATATAACAAATTCATTAATTCAAAATTTACACAATTTAAATCTATCTCACCTATAATAGGTGAAGCACAGATATCTGTTTGCTTTTCTAAATTTACCTTATTTATGGCATCTTTAAATTGATTGAAATTCTCTTTTTTTAAAGATAATCCTGCTGCACTTTTATGTCCACCAAAACCTATTACATACTGTTTTACTTTATCAATTAGTTCATATAGATGAATATCATTAGCTGCAGATCTGGCACTTCCTTTTAAAGTATCATTATTTGCACAAAATACAAAAGCTGGTTTTTCAAATTGATCAACTAATCTAGATGCTACAATTCCAATTACCCCTTCATGCCAATCATCATGATATACTACAATTACTTTATCTTCTTCATTTACTTGCTCTATTGCTTGAGCAGTAATATCATTTTGTATCTCTTTTCGTTGATTATTTAATTGAGTTAAGTATTCAAATGATTCTTGAGCTTGTGCAATATCTTTAGCTAATAAAAAATTTAAAGCAATACTACCATCTTCTAATCTACCTGCACTATTTATTCTTGGAGCTATAAAAAAACCAATATCATCAGCAACATATTTTGATTTTTGCATCATCTGATTTAATACAATAAAAGATGGTCTATTAGATTTAAGTAAATACTGCATACCATATTTTACCATTGTATGATTTAGCGATACCATTGGCATAATATCTGCTACTATTGCCAAAGATAGCAAATCTAAAAATTTTGACATATTTATATCTATATTTAGCTCTTTTTTTATCTGTGCACATAAATACCAAGCTACTTGTGCCCCACAAATCTCTTTAAATGGAAAATTACAATCTTCTCGTTTAGGATTTACAACAGCATATGCTTGTGGCATTGTATCCCCAACAGTATGATGATCTGTAATAATTAAATCTAAATTCTTTTTCTTACATAATAGTGCTGATTCATGTGCACTTATACCATTATCAACAGTTACAACCAATCCACTATCAATCATATCAATAATCTTTTTAGATAGTCCATATCCATGTTCAAATCTATTTGGGATAATATAGTCTACTTTATATCCAACCTCATCAAAAAAATCTACCATAATTGAAGTTGAAACAATACCATCAACATCATAATCTCCAACAATAGTAATATTTTCACCAGTTTGAATAGCATGAACAACTCTTTTGGCAGCTTTTATACAGTCTTTTAATTTATCAGGCTTTGGAAGTTGTGCCAAAGTGTTAAAATCTTCTTTTTTATGCCTAGAGCTTAAAATTTGCTCTAGCATACTATGATTTATTTTTGGCTTTAGGGTCATATATTTAATTAGTTTTTTAGGGTTAAAGATTGTTTTACAAACTCTAAAATAATTGGATTTGGAGTTTGTAAATGTGAAGTAAATTCAGGATGGAACTGAACTCCTACAAACCAAGGATGATCTTCAATCTCAACAGTTTCAATTAAACCATTTGATTCTCCACTAATAATCATTCCTGCATCTTCTAATTGTTTTTTATATTCTGGATTAGCTTCATATCTATGTCTATGTCTTTCATAGTACACATCATTATTTCCATAAGCAGCTTTTATTTTTGAACCATCTTTTGGTGTAAATGGATATTCTCCAAGTCTCATAGTTCCACCCATTGGTGATTCATGTGTTCTTAGTTGAGTACTTCCACTTTGATCTATAAACTGATCAATTAGATAGATTATAGGATTAGGTGTTTCCTTATCAAATTCAATAGAATTTGCATCTTTAATATTTAAAACATTTCTAGCATATTCTATCATAGCCAATTGCATACCTAAACATATACCTAAATATGGAATTTTATTCTCTCTAGCATATTTAATAGCTTCAAGCTTTCCTTCAACACCTCTAATTCCAAATCCTCCTGCAACTAATACACAATCAGAATTCTTAATAACATCAGCAGCACAACTATCTTCAATCTTTTCAGAATCACACCAATTTATATTTATTTTTGTATTTAGATGAGCTCCTGCATGAGTTAAAGATTCTATTAAAGATTTATATGATTCTTTTAACTCTAAATATTTTCCAACAAATGCAATATTTAATTCATCTTTTGGTGCTACAATATGTTTAACTAAATTATCCCATTCATCCATATCTGGTTTAATTTCATCAATTTGAAAATGTCTTGCCATTGGTTTTAAAATATCTTCTTTTAAGAAGTTCATAGGAACTTGATAAATAGTAGCTGCATCTCCTGCTTCAATTACAGAATCTTCATCAACATCACAACTCATTGCAAGTTTATTTTTAAGTTCTTTGGGTAGTTTTCTCTCAGTTCTACATACAAGTATATCTGGAGCAATTCCTATTCTTCTTAACTCTTGAACTGAATGTTGAGTTGGTTTTGTTTTAAGTTCACCCGCAGCTGCAATATAAGGGATAAGTGTAACATGAATATTCATTACTGATGTTCTTTTTAATTCATGTCTAATCTCTCGCAAAGATTCCATAAAAGGTAATCCTTCAATATCCCCTACTGTTCCACCAAGCTCAATAATTAAAAAATCTTTATCTTTTCCTGCAGAAAAAATTCTATCTTTTATCTCATCAACTACATGAGGAACTACTTGAATAGTCTTACCTAAGTATCCCCCTTCTCTTTCTCTTTTTAATACAGATTGGTATACCTGTCCTGTTGTAAAGTTATTTGCCTTACCTAGTGTTGCATCAATAAATCTTTCATAGTGACCTAAATCTAAATCTGTTTCAGCTCCATCTGCTGTTACAAATACTTCCCCATGCTCTAATGGACTCATAGTACCTGGATCAACATTTAAATATGGATCTATTTTTAACATACTTACATTATATCCTGCTTGCTTTAGTAATGCTGCAATAGATGCTGATGTAATTCCCTTACCTAGTGAACTTAAAACTCCACCTGTTACAAAAATATATTTTGTCATAATTTATTATTCCTATTAATGTTGATTGTTCAATGTTTATAATTGGCGATTATATCTAATTTTTAGTTAAATTGCCATAAAAAAAGGGGCTACATATGCAGCCCCTTTTCTATTATAAGTTATAAACTTATTTTTTAAATTTATCTGCTCTTGGATACATAAATACTGCTTTTCTAATTACAGATATTTTTTCAGGATCTTCAACAGCGTAAGCATGAAGAGTAATCGTTATTGGTGTATCTTTAGTAGCATCATCAACTAATCTTTCAGTTGTACTTAACACAATAACTTTTTTAGCTAATTTTCCTCTACTTAATTTTAATTGTTTAAATCTTTCAATTTTAATTTTATCAGCATATTCACCTAAAATTTCTAATTTATAAGTATAAGTTTTATCTTGAGTATTTTGGAACAATAATAAGAAGTTATTAGTAACTTTATTATTCTCTTTTATTTTATAAAGTTGAGTTGTTTTATTTACATTTAATAACATATACTCTTTTTTACCACCCATAACAAATAACATACCAACAATTATAACTAAGGCAACTGCATACATGATAGTTTTACCACGAATAAGTTTAGTTTTTTGACCATTTACTATTTCTGCTGTACTACTCCATTGAACAAGTGAAGGCTTACCAAGTTTACCCATAACTGTTGTACATGCATCTACACACTCTAAACAGTTAATACACTCTAGTTGCATCCCTTTTCTAATATCAATATGGGTAGGACATACTGTTACACATGATTCACATGTAGTACATTCATTATTTTCATCAGGTAAATCTTTTTGTTTAAATACAATCTTTTCTTTATGTTCATCATAAATATGTCCACCTCTTTTTTCAGAGTAGATTGCTTGATATGTATCATCATCATATAATACAGATTGAACTCGTGAATAAGGACAAACATATACACAAAAGTTTTCTTGTAAAAACACAACATCATAAACTAAAAATGCAGCAACACCAATTAAGAAACCAAGTAATACTGTGTGATCCATTGGATTTTGCATATATACAAAGAAATCTTCTGGAGGAACAAAAAACCACATAAAATCAGCCGCAGCTAATAATGATAAAGCAAACCAAATAACAATAGCAACTACTCTTTTAGATGCATTTTCAGGTTTACTCCAATCTGGCTCTTTTTGTTTATTTTTAATTCTTCTTAAACCTAAAAGTTTACCTTCAATTAGATCTCTATATATAACTCTAAATATTGTTTGAGGACAAGCCCATCCACACCATGCACGTCCACCAATAGCAGTAACTGCAAAAATACCAAGAAATAATATCATTAATAAAAAGGGCATCATATACATCTCTTGCATATCAAATGCAACACCCATTAATTGTAATTGTTTCTTATCAAATGAAAGTAAAAATACATGATACCCATTTATTTTAATAAATGGTAATGCTATTGCAACTATTGTTGCTAATACATATGCCCAATACCGTTTTATTCTATACGGTGTAACTTTGTCAAGTGCTTCTGCCATAATTTTCCTTTTTAACGTTTTTATTTGTCTTTTCTTAATTATATATAGTTTTAGCTTATAATAAACATAAATATAACTAATTTAACTTTTAATTTCTTTTTTTGATAACTTTAAATTATTATAAGAAATCCCATTTTTACTACTTTTCCCAAAATCTACCATAATCATACCAATGAATTTTTTATTATCATAAAATTCTATCCTATAAATTTTACCATTCTTATCTACAGAGTATCGTTTTAAAATTTCATTTAAATTAATTATTAAGCCTGCTTCATTTTTTTGTTTTTTATTAATATATCCAATAACATTAACTCTTAATGTTCCTGTTGGATATATATAAAAATCATTTTTAACTTTTATTATTGATCCAAAAGGAACTTCAAAATCTTCACCATCAATTTTTAATTTTATCCCCTGTGGTGTATTTAGCATATCAAGAAAATCAGGTTTTATCTTTGCTAATTCCCTATTTCCATAATGAATTGTGTATACATTCTTATTTTTTAAAATAGTCAGCAAAGGGCTACTTGGAGTATATTCAAGGGTTCCATCTTTTTTAACTGGAAAATATCTTATTATACGTCTAATTTGACTAAGGGGTAATTTTATTTTATCATCATAAAATGTTATAAAAATATCATTATCAATAATATTTTTTATAGATTTGGGATTCATCTCAAAAGATCTTGTAAACTCAATACCCATAACTCTCATATGTTCTTCTAGTGCTAAAAGCTTATAATAAACTCTATTTTCCACTGATAAACTTTTACTTGTTTCATGTCCAAAAGCTGCTTTTCCATGAGTGATTGCAAAATAAGTTAAGGTTTTTGCCATCTCTGTTTGCTCATAAGTTTTTTCAAATTTTGTTTTTGTATTCTTAATTCTAAAATAATCTTCCTCTTTTAAAAGATTTTTATTTAAGTGATTCACTACTTTTGTAGCTATATCATACAAATTTGGATATGTATCAAGATGTTCTAAATACTCTTGATCTATTACTGTACATTGTCCCCATCTTCTTGGATTATGATATTTATCAATAAAAGTTTCTCTATAAAAACCACTCCCATCATGAAGATTTAATACTGTTTGAACTTCAGGGGCTTTAATATAACCTTTTATTCGTTGAATAAGTTCATATTCAGGATCATTTTTATCTAGAGCTGCAAACTTTCTATTCATATCTCCATTTGGTCCACGAGATCTTTTTATAATAGAGTAAAAATTTAAATTTGGTACTACCCAAACTGAACCTTTTGTTATTGTATAATGTGTTGCAATTAATGATGCTGCAACGAATCCTCCAGGTTCATCCCCTTGAATACCACCAACAATTAATAGGGTATTATCATCTTGTACACCTTTTTTTATAAGATCAAAATCCATACTTTTTGATGACCCAAAAAGATTAATACTCAATAGTAGTATTAAAAATAACTTATATAACTTTAACATGCCAAGGTTCATACCGTACTCCATCTATATTGTTAACAGTATATCGCACATCAATATATTTTAATTTTCTCATTTTATTAAACTCATCAGTTAAAGCAAATCTTGCCGTAAAATTATCATGCCCAAAGCCTTTTTTACCAACATCAAAATCGCCAATTGAGTGATATGTATATGCTGGTGGTGCCAAAGATTTTGATGCCAAATTTAGATTTAAATCACTTCTTTTTATCTTATCAAGATATAATGAAAATTGCTTTACTACACTTCGTACACCTGAAGTTAATTGTAAACTATCCCCAATATCTTTACACATATGCTTATATGATTTAATAGATCTTTCTTTATATAAATAGTGTCCAGTATGAGGTATTTTTATTACCTCTTTTTTAGGAATAACATCTGTGATATTTTGTGTAATTCTTTTACCAAAAAAACCATGAATAGTAGGGTCTTCATAAAAGATTTGCTCCATAAAAGATAATTCTTCTTTTGTAAATTTTCCAATTTTAGAATATCTTTTTGCATAAGATAACATATCATCAAAACCTACAATGTTAAAATGACCATACCCTATTGTTTTTTTTACTCTATTTATTCTATCAAGAGTCGAATATAAAATTTCTTTTTGTTCGTTTGGTAAATATATATCTTTTGTATGTTTTAATTTTAATTTTGAATGAGGAAGATCAAACATAGCATGAGCAGGAGATATAGCTGCTCCTGATAAAATAGTATATTTTAAAAAATCACGTCTATTCATAACTAATCTTTTTTATAAAACATACTTAATATCACAATGATCTTTTAGTTGTTTATATATCTCAACTCTATCATCTTCACTATGAACTAATAAATTTAAACAAAAACTTTTAAATTTTCCTTTTGAACTTACATTTGATAATTCAAGTTTATAATCTCTATCATCAAATAAACTTTTCAATGCACATTCTATCATCTCTTGATCATGTCCAACTACTTTATATTCCCAATCACAAGGATAATTTAATTCTAATTTTTCTTTACTTAAATCAATCATCTCTTAAAATCTCCACTTTTACCACCTGATTTTTTTTCCAACTGAACATTTGATATAACCATACTTTTATCTATAGCTTTTGCCATATCATAAATAGTCAACAATCCTACAGAAACACCAGTAAGTGCCTCCATCTCTACTCCTGTTTGGCCATTTAATTTAGCTGTAACTATCAATTTAAATCCAGGTAATTCATCAAGTTGCTCAACATCACAATTTATACCACTAAGCAATAACGGGTGACACATAGGAATTAAATCACTTGTCTTTTTTACTCCCATAATTGCAGCAATCACTGCTGTTTGCAATACTGGACCTTTTTTATTAGTTTGATTAACAATAGATCCAAACGCATCGCTGCTCATCTGTATAGTCCCCGATGCAACTGCTATTCTTGTAGTATCTTCTTTACTTGATACATCAACCATCTTAGGTCTATCATGTTCATCTAAGTGTGTTAAATTCATATTTATCCTAATAACTAATATTTACTATAATTCTTGATTATAGCTTAAACATACTAAAGAAACAATTAAGTAATGTTTAACTATAATTGCCGTTCAAATTTTAAAAAGAAAGTAGGTGATTGTCAATGCCTGGTATTAAGGTTAAAGACAGCGAGTCTTTTGATGAAGCATATAGAAGATTTAAAAAGCAATGTGACAGAAATTTAATCGTTACTGAAACACGAGCACGAAGATATTTCGAGCCAAATACTGAAAAGCGTAAAAAACAAAAAATTAACGCTAAGAAGAAAATGCTTAAAAAACTTTACATGCTTAGAAGATACGAATCTAGACTGTAGATTTTTATTTTTTAAAAGACACCAAAAAGGGGATAAAGGAAACTTTATCTCCTTTTTTTATAACTATCATTTCACAATTAATCTCACATTTGACAATATACTTACAAAATTTATGGTAAAATAAATAAAAAATTTAGGATAAATATATGAAATTTAATGCTCCATTAAAATCAAATTCAACAAAAATACTTCTTCTTGGAAGTGGTGAATTAGGAAAAGAAGTAATTATAGAAGCTCAAAGACTAGGTATTGAAACTATTGCAGTTGATAGCTATAACAATGCTCCAGCTCAATTAGTTGCAAATAGATCATATACAATAAATATGAAAAATAAAAATGAGATATTAGATGTAATTCGAAGAGAAAAACCAGATTTTGTACTTCCCGAAATTGAAGCAATAGCAATTGATGCACTAATTCAAGCTGAAAATGAAGGTTTTCATATTATACCAAATGCACAAGCTGTAAACAAAACAATGAATAGAAAAAATATCAGAGAGTTTGCAGCAGTTGAACTTGGACTTCCTACAAGTAAATATAAATTTGTTAGTACATATGAAGCATTATGTGAAGCAGCTGATTATATTGGTTTTCCTTGTGTAATTAAACCAGTAATGAGTAGTAGTGGTCATGGACAAAGTATAGCAAAAACAAAAGATGATCTACAAAAATCTTGGGAAATTGCAAAAGAAGCTAGAGGTGATGCTAGTGAACTTATTGTTGAAGAGTTTATAACATTTGATTATGAAATCACGCTATTAACTGCACGTAATGAAACAGGCACAGTATTTTGTGAACCAATAGGACATATTCAAAAAGATGGCGATTATATATTTTCATGGCAACCTATGAATATGAGCCAAAAAGCAAAAGATGCTTCGATTAACGTTGCACAAAAAATTACTGATGGATTAGGTGGTAGAGGTATATTTGGAGTTGAACTATTTATAAAAGGAGATGATGTATATTTTTCTGAAGTAAGTCCAAGACCACATGATACTGGTATGGTAACTATGATCACTCAATCTCAAAGTCAATTTGCACTTCATGTAAGAGCAGTTTTAGGTTTACCTTTAGATTATATAGATTATGGAGCAGGTGCAAGTGCAGCTTACAAAGCTGTAAGTGATACTTTTACTCCAACAATTGATATTGAAAATGATGCATTTACAAAAGATTCATTTGTAAGAGTATTTGGAAAACCACAATCTCATATTGGAAGAAGAATGGCTGTTGCACTTACTTTTGATAAAAATGATAGCAATAAAGCCTTAGATAAAGCAAAAGAAATTATTAAAAAATTTCAAGACAACTAAGATATATTATGACTACAAAGAAATATTTTAAAACTATTTTAACTATTTTTAGCTTTGTAGTCTTCTGTACAATAAATGCTCATGCAAATAACACATTTACAATAGATATTCCTAAGAGTAAATATATAAACTATGAAAAAAAATATTTTATAAAAAGTAGACAACTAAAAAAGAAACTATTAAAAACTTGGGATAAAATAGAAATCTCATCTAATAAAAAATGGGTTGGTTATTCTGCTGATTTACAACAAAAGCAAGTTATAGATTTTGAACATAATGCAATATTCCTAGAAACAATCAATAAAACTCAAGAAGAAGCACTCCAGCAATTACCAATTATGCTAGGAGATATTTTTAATAAAACAATAGACGATATTGTTGTTACAGATATAATCGAAAAAGATATCCCAAAAAATAAAATAATTACAAAAAAAAATAAAACTATAAAGATTCTACAAGAGATATCAAAACAAGAACAAAAAGAGATTTACACACAATTAAAAAAAACACCTCTTACTATAGTCCAATATAAAGATCACACAATATATAAAGTCAAACTAAAATTACCAAAAAACCATATACTTAAAAAAGCTAAGAGATATGAAAAAGATGTTATAAAATATAGTAAAAAATATAAAATTAGTCCAAGTTTAATTTATGCAATAATGCATAGTGAGAGTGATTTTAATCCAGTTGCAAGATCATACACTCCAGCTTATGGATTAATGCAAATAGTTCCAAGAACTGCTGGAATTGATGCATATAAATTTATCTACAAAAAAAGAAGAATTCTATCTAGTTCATATTTATACAACACAACAAATAATATAAAATTAGGTAGTGCATATTTACATATTTTGTATTATATATATTTCAAAAATATAAAAAACAAACAAAGTAGACTTTACTGTACAATTGCTGCTTATAATTCAGGTGCAGGAAATGTTGCAAAAAGTTTTTTAAAATCTACAAATGTAAAAAGAGCTACAAAAATTATAAACCAATTAAAACCAGAAATTGTATATAAAAAGCTACTGAAAAACTTACCATTTATTGAAACTAAACAATATCTAAAAAAAGTTAGTGAAAAAGTAACTTTATATGACCACCTATTAAAAAATAAATGGTCTATATAAAATTATAAAGATTCTTTTGCTTGAAGTATTAAATTATTTATTTTAGTCTCATACTCTTTTGCCAAACTTTCAGATGTAGATTCAAATCTTGTTACTAATACAGGCGTTGTGTTTGAAGCTCGAACCAATCCCCAACCATCTTCAAATATAATCCTAACACCATCAACATCAACTATATCTACAATCTTTGGAAAATCTGCAGGAGGATTTTTTAACAACTCTTTTATTTTATCTATTAAAATAAATTTTTCATCCTCAGAAGTTTCAACTTTTATCTCTTCTGTTGAATATACTTTTGGTAAATTATCTATAAAAGCATCAACATTAACACCTTGATATATTAATTCTAGTACTCTAAGTGTTGCATAAATTGCATCATCAAATCCAAAATATCTATCATTAAAAAAGATATGTCCTGAAACTTCAGCCGCAAGTTGGGCATCTAATTCTTTTAGTTTTACTTTTAAATTACTATGGCCAGTTTTATACATAACTGCTTTACCATTTTTATTTATCATATCATACATAATTTGAGAGCATTTAACCTCACCTATTACAGTTGGGTTATCCATCTTTGAAGCAAAAAGCATAGCCATAATATCACCTTTGACATTATGTTTTTTTGTTAAAAAAGCAATTCTATCTGCATCTCCATCATAAGCAAAACCATACTCAAAATCACCATTTAATTTTTCAATAATATCTTTCAAATTCTCTTGTATGCTTGGATCTGGATGGTGATTTGGAAAAGTTCCATCAGGAGTACAATACATACCCTCATAATTTAACTCTAAAATATCCAGAATTTGTGTTAATACCGTATCTGCTACACCATTTCCACAATCAATTATAAACTTTTTATCAAAACCTTTTAAAAATGAAAATTCTTTTATCATATAATCAATATAGATTGATTTTACATCTATTTTTGTATATGATTCATCATCCTTAATTTGCATATCTTGATTTGCAATTATCTCATCACCAAGAGTATATATATCTTCTCCAAAAAATGGTGCTTTATTAATTGTCATTTTAAAACCATTATATGGACTTGGATTATGAGATCCTGTTATCATAACAGATGCATTTGGAGTAATCCCATCAAAAGATTGGTAGTTTGCGAAATAATTAACTCCAGTAGCTACCATACCCATACCTAATACTTTACAACCAGAGAGATTTAATCCACTTGTTAAATATCCAAAAAGTAAAGGGGAATGTGATCTTGCATCATAACCTATTGCAACATATGGTGATTGGCTAGCTGTTGATTTTAGAATTTGTTTACCTAAAAAATATCCTAAAAGTTTTACACTTTGTTCATTGAGTTCATCCCCAACAATACCTCGAATATCGTATTCTCTAAAAATACTTTTTGTCATAAAATGCCTTATTGTTTATATTTGAATATTTGTATAATACTATGAAAGTGTTTAAAATAAAGAGGTCATAAAGACCTCTTCTTTGAAGTATTAAGCGTATACGCTTTGTTTATTAAATTTAATAACTAAGAAATAATAGAAAATTGCTCTATACTTATTTCTATTTGAAGTTCCCATTTTTTCACATACCTCTTTAATAGCAGCGTCTAATTCATCGCTATCATTAGTAAGCGCTAATTTTTTTCTTAAAAAAGAATCTCTAACTCTATCTAATTCTCCAGAATCTGAACAAGCAATTGCTTCAGCGTCTTTATTATAAATTGATGGGCCTAAACCTTTTGTAACTTTTGTTAAAAGGTCAGCATCATAACCAGAGTCTATCTCTTTGATCTTTGAGTTATATAACTCTATTTTTTCATCTAACTTACTCATTTTGTATCCTTTTTGTAATTTGATTTATTAATTTTACTGTTATTTTTCTTTATCTTTCTTTGTTTTTTTAGTTTTTTTTGTTTGTTTTTTAGATTTAGTATCTTTTTTCATTTGTTTCTTTGTTTTTTTTGTACTTTTCTTTGTACTCTTTTTTTCTTTTTTATTAAGTCTTTTTTTTGTTTTTGTAGTAGTTTTTTTCATCTTTGAAGTTTTTTTTACTGTTTTCTTTTGAGACTTATTTTTTACATTATTCTTAATATTTTTAATAATATTTTTGCCAATACCTTTTACACCCATTAAATCATCTGCTGATTTCACCTTATGTGTTTTTCTATATTTTATAATTGCTGTTGCTTTTTTCTCACCAATGCCAGCAATACTCATAAGCTCTTGCTTTGATGCTGTTTGTACATTAATAGATGCAAATGCATATGAGCATAACATCACTAAAGTTATTAATAATTTTTTCATTTTATTACCTTCTTAAAAGAATTTTTTTGCGAAATCTAAAGCACCATCAATGCCACCAATACTATCTAGTAAATTACCCCCACTACTAGATTGATCAACCATATTTGGAACAACATCAGCCAATAATTCCGATGCATTTGAAGAATCAATACCTAATTGTGAAGCAAATGCACCAATTTTATCACTACTAAATAATTCTGTAACTGTATTTGAATCAATAGGCATATTATCTCCATCACCTAACCATGACCCTACAACTTCAGCTAATCCACCATTTTGACTCATACTCGATACTAAACTACCAATATCTAATCCACCATTTTGTCCACCTAATAATGCTTGAAGTCCATTTGATACTGCATCACTATCTACATTATCTCCTAACTTTTGACTAATTAGCTGTTGAGCTATATTCATTAAATCCATTTTTCTCTCCTAAAAATAATTTTACCAATTATAGCGTATATTCTTTAAAGATTTCTAAATTTGACATAATTTATGATACAATTTTATACTACTACAAATGAGGATAAAAAGTGAATGATATTTATGAAAAAATGGGCTTATTTTATTTAGGAAAAGATGCAAGTGATGATGATTTAACCTTATATAAATCAAAACATCTTACAACACATGCTGCTATTATTGGAATGACTGGTTCGGGTAAAACTGGTCTGGGTATTGATCTTATTGAAGAAGCAGCAATTGATAATATTCCAGCAATTATTATTGATCCAAAAGGGGATATGAGTAATCTTTGTTTAGCATTTCCAAATATGAATGAACAAGATTTTGAACCATGGATTGATCCAAGTGAAGCAGCCAATAAAAATAAAACTATTTCACAAATGGCAAAAGATACTGCAAAAATGTGGAAAGAGGGAATTGAAAGTTTTTCTCAAGATTTATCACGTGTTCAAAAGTTTGCTAATGTTGAAAAAACTATTTATACTCCAGGAAGTTCTGCTGGAGTAGGAGTAAATATTTTAGGAAGTTTTAATGTGCCATCTGCTGAAATTTTAGATGATGCGGATACCTTCTCTGCTCTTATAAATACAACTGTATCCTCTTTATTATCTTTAGTATCTATTGAGGCAGATCCTGTTAGTTCAAAAGAGCATCTATTATTATCAAATATATTTCACCACTATTGGATTCAGGGAGTATCTTTAAGCCTTGAAAATCTTATAGGATACATTGCAACCCCACCTTTTGAAAAAATAGGCATGCTTCAATTAAAATCATTTTATCCTCAAAAAGACAGAATGAAATTAGCAATGTTATTTAATAATGTAATATCTAGTGTAACTTTTTCATCATGGATAAAAGGGGAGCCTTTAGATATACAAAATATGATGTATGATGAAAATGGAAAAGCAAAAATATCTATTTTTTCAATTGCACATCTAAATGATTCTCAAAGAATGTTTTTTGTAACAATTTTATTAAATGCATATATATCTTGGATGAGAAGACAAAGAGGAAGCTCATCTTTAAAAGCTATCTTATATATGGATGAAATCTTTGGATTTTTCCCACCAACATCAAATCCTCCATCAAAACAACCAATGTTGCTACTTTTAAAACAAGCAAGAGCATTTGGGACAGGGGTGATTTTATCTACACAGAATCCAGTAGATATTGATTATAAAGGGTTATCTAACATTGGAACTTGGTTTATAGGTAAATTACAAACCAAACAAGATATAGCAAAAGTTTTAGATGGGATAGCCGCAAAATCTAGTATTAGTAAAAAAGAGCTTTCACAAAAGATTTCAACACTAAAAGGTAGACATTTTTTTCTTAAAAATGTACATTCTGACCAAACTAGTGAATTTTACACAAGATGGGTATTATCATATTTAAAAGGTCCTATGACAAAAGATGATATTAGATCTTTAATGAAAAATAAAAAACAAGATATTCAAGAAAGTAAAATTAATACAACAACAAAAACAAACACTAAAATAGAGACTAAACCCCTTATTAGTGAGAATATCAAACAATATTATAATGATACAAATATTAATGCACAAACACCATTTTATCCATATCTTTATGGTGTAGCCAAACTTAGATTTTATAATCAAAAAAGGGGAATTGATACTCTTGAAGAGCTTTATTATAAACTTGAATTAGATGAATCTCAAACAACAATAAACTGGGAAGATGCATATGAAGAAGAGATTTTAAATATTAGTACAAAACCAAGTGCAAATGCTTCATATAGTGCATTACCTGCATTTATTACTCAAGAAAGATCTCTTAAACCATTTATAAAAAAATTAAATGATTATTTATATGGATCAAAAAGAATTGAACTTTTTGTCTGTAAAGAATTAAAATTAGAATCAACTTTAGATCAAAACAAGAGAGACTTCTTAGTTGAAATAGATGATATATTAAAAGAAAAAAGAGAACTTCTAATTGAAAAATTAAAAAATAAATATCAAACCAAATATGATAGATATGAAGATAAATTAAAAAGATTAGAGATAAAATTACAAAAAGAACAATCTGATGTTAGTAGCAAAACAACGGATACAATCATAGGTATAGGAATAACAGTACTTGGTGCTTTATTTGGCAAAAAAACATTTTCTAGCTCAACCATAAGTAAAGGTGCTTCTGCACTTAAAAAAGGGAAAAGTGTGTTAAAAGAGAGAAATGACGTAAAAAATACTGAATCTCTAATCTTAGATATTCAACAAGATATTGAACAGCTAGAACTTGATCTTCAAAATGAGATTGAAAAAATTCAAGATCAATATCAAAGTGAAAACTATGAAATCAAATCAATATTTATAAAACCAAGACGAAGTGATATATCTATAGAGGATATGGCTTTATTATGGGAAAGATAAGCTAGAATTAGCTTACTTCCTTATATTTTGGAAATTTAATAGTAAACATTGCACCTGTATATTCATGATTTTGATATGTATAAGTAGTATTTGAAACTTCTATTGTACCATTCATTGA
>CAZAOJ010000025.1:0-29861 GCA_964486745.1 uncultured Arcobacteraceae bacterium | reverse complement strand
TACGAATCCAAATCTCTTAGTTTAAATGATAATCCCAAAGCTATCATTAAACAAAATATAGTAAAACTATATAAAACTGTATATGATGTAGCTGCAAGTATAAGTCCACCAATAATAGAGAAAAATATACCAAATGACATAATATTTGTTTGAAGTGCAGTATAAACTGGTCGTTTTTCCTCTGGGGCAATGATAAGAATAAGGTTTCCAGAAGCTAATCTATTTCCATCCATAGCAGTCCCTACAAAAAAGAAAATTACCATATACCAAAACAAACTATTAGCAAAAAAAGCTACTACAATACAAAGTATCAACGTAATTAAAGTAATTTGTGTAATAAGTCTATTTAAACCTTTTGAGCTTAGTTTTCCCCATAAAAGATTACTTAGCATTGATCCTGTCATTTGCACGGTGATAAGTGTACCTATAGCCACACCATCAAGATTTATTTTACTTTGTGCATCAATAATAATAAAAGGCAATGCAAACAAATATGAATAAGCAAATAAAAATGTACTTACTTGTATTTGAAGATCTTTATCACTTTTAAGTGTTGCTAATGCATTTTTTAGAAATAACTTAAATGATTTCTCTTTTTTCGCTATATTTTGTTTTATTGGTTCTTCAACCATTCCAAATGCCAAATAACCAAATCCCATAAAAAATGTGCTTACAATAAAAAGTATCCCATAACTAGTTGGTGCTTCATAGCTTTGAAGTACAACTCCAGCAGCAAGTCCACTTAATATAGAAGCAAATGCAGCAAAAAACTGTCTGGTTGCCATTGTTTTCCCACGAAATTTATGTGAAAATATTTTTGCTACAATCTCTCTAAAATATATAGCTCCAAATCCAGCTGAAAAAGAGAATAAAAACAGTCCAATACCAATACACCAAAGTGTAATTATTGGATGATTATCTCCTAATATTATAATAGCTATACCTATAAAAAACCATGCTAAAAATCTTGCTAAAAAGACTCTACGCATATATTTAAGCATATAAGGATAACTTTGAGCATGAAAAGCTGCATACAGCTGAACAGCAATTGCTCCACCTCTAAGAAGTGATGAGAATAATCCTATAAGAATAGCTCCACCACCAAAATGACTTACAATTAGTGGTAAAATTGTATTTGTTTCAGCTACTGTTGTTCCAATTGCTAAAAAAAATCCATGTAATACATTTTTTATATGATTTAATTTTAAATCTAAAGTTTGTTTCATTTAATATCTTTGTTTGTTAATTATTTTTTTTGAATATATTTTTTATTTTTAATAATCCAGATTTCATACCACTATATCTCATAAGTTTTGCAACTTTTTTCCATTGAGGTTTTTCATAGCATGGATTAGGGCAGGTTCTACATCTTGGTTTTATCTCATGTGGACACTCTTTTAATCTATCTAAAGAGTAATTTAATAATTCCTGACACTCATCACATAATTCAAATTCATACTCAAATTTTTCAAAATGATATTCAAGTGTCATTTTAGTAATCTTTTGATTTTGATGTTTATCTTTACAATACATCTCATAAAATTTTTTTAATGTATTAACTTCACTTACAAATTTTTCTGTTTTCATATTAAAATACCGATAATCCTGTTTTTGTTGTAAATAGTTCTAGTGCTTTTGTTCCAATAAGTGAATTTCCCCAACTATTTAACTGTGGAGAATAAACTGATATACTCATTACATTTGGTACAACTGCAACTATTCCACCTCCCACTCCACTTTTACCTGGTAATCCTACATGAAATGCAAATTCTCCACTTGCGTCATAATGTCCACATGTAAGCATTAAAGCATTGATTCGTTTAGCTTGTTGAGTAGTAACAAACTCTTTGTTTGTTATAGGATCAATTCCACCATTTGCCAAAAACAACATAGCACGAGATAATTGCTGAGTATTCATAGTAATAGAACAATGCTTAAAGTATATTTCTAATACATCATCAACTTCACTATCTATATTTCCAAAACTTTTCATAAGACTACAAAGTGCCTGGTTTCTATATTTGTGTTCTAATTCAGAAGTAAATACCTCTTCATCATAAGTAATGGTATCATCACAAGCTATAGATCTAACAAAATTTAATATACCTTCAAAAGCTTTTTGTTTATTTTCATACTTATCATACAATGCATCTGTCACTACAATCGCACCTGCATTTATAAATGGATTTCTTGGTATTCCATTTTCATATTCTAATTGTACTAAGGAATTAAAAGGGTCCCCTGAAGGCTCTTTCCCAACCCTTTCATAAAGTTTTGTACCACAAAGTTTTAATGCTCTTGTAAATGAAAAAACTTTAGATATAGACTGAATTGAAAATAAAGTAGAACTAGATCCAACACTATATGTTGTACCATCAAACATAGTTATACTCATACCAAACTGATATGGATCAACTCTACTTAAAGCAGGTATATATTGTGCAACTTGTCCTTGTGAAAAAAAAGGTTGTATCTCTTTCTCTATCTCATTTAAAATATTTTGATAATCTATATTTTTCATAATCGTACTATATCTAATTTATTCATAAAATCATATTTTTTAAATTATTTAAATAAATATCAATAATTTTATTATAATTTAAATGTTTAAATTGTAATATGATTGTAATAGCAATTAAAGGAGAAAGAAATGAAGCCTATAAAGTTACTGTTTATATTTATCTTATCCACGATTACTTTAAGTAATGCGGTGTTTGCTAAATCAAAACCTAATTTAATTTTTTATTGTGGTATTACTATGGTAAAGCCTATACAAGAAATTGTTAAAATTATAGAAAAAAGATATGATTGTGTAATAGAAATATCACAGGGTGGATCTCAAGATTTATACAATTCCCTATCTTATTCAAAAAAAGGAGATCTCTATCTTCCTGGTTCAAATTCATATAGATTAAAAAACTTAAAAGATGGATTTTTACTTGAATCTAAATATATTGGTTTTAATAAAGCAGCTATTTTTGTACAAAAAACAAATCCAAAAAACATAAAGAACCTAGATGATTTGTTAAATAAAGATATTTCAATTGTATTATGTAATCCAGGAAGTGGTAGCATTGGTAGAATGACAAAAAAGATTTTATTGAAATATAAAAATGAAGATTTTTTTAATGATGTATATGATAATACAGCTGCTATCAGTACGGACTCAAGAAATTTAAATAAGGCATTAATTAATAAAGATGCTGATATGGTTATAAATTGGAAAGCTACTGGATATTGGACCGAAAATTATAAATATATAGATATTATTGATATAGATGAGAAATATGCTCCTAAGAAAAAATTAATTATTAGTCTACTATCTTTTTCAAAACATCCAAAAATAGCAAAAGCTTTGATGGAATTTGCTTCATCAGAAGATGGACAAAAAATTATGAAAAAATATGGTTTCTTATAGGAGTTTATAATTAAAACTTTAAATATAAATAATAAATTAACTTTATTAGTTATCACATTTTTTCTTGGACTTATTGCCATAATAAGTGTTGATTATATTTTTAAAAATTTATTTAAAAAATTAGATCACCAAACTATAAATCAAAAAGCCAAGATAAAGATTAGTAAATTTATTACTGAGGATTTATACAAAATAAGATCAGATTTTTATGAAATTGCCACAACTACGACAAACAAAAAAGGTAGAGAGTTAGTTATAAAAAGATTATTTGACAAGATCAACAACATTGAAAAAGCATTATTAATAATGAAAAATGGTGGGGTTTTACATAGGGAAATTAAACTAAATATTCCAGGACATAACAGTTTTATTGAAAATGTAACATATCATCACACAAATGATAGTTCTATCCCTTTAGTTGTAATTGATTTAAAACCAAAATTAATTGAACTTAAAAAGATTATTGCGAAATTAGTAAAACTAATAGAAGAAAAAGAAAAATATGTAAAAACAAATCCTGAATTATTCATAAAAAATTCAAAAAAATTAAAAAGATTCTATAAAGCAACTCCATCATTTTTTACAAGAATATCTGAAAATAACAGTAGGTTATTTTATGAAGGAACTATAAAATTAAAAAAATTAAAAAATATTATAGATAAGAAAAAAAGATATTATACTATAATAGAAATAATTTTAATTTCTCTAACCATAAGTTTTATTTTAATTTTAGTTAGACTTATTACCAAACAAATATATAATATAAACCTGGAATTACAGAATAAAGAGGCTGAAATAAGGACTATATTAGATTCTCAACCTAATATTATAATTATTACCGATGGACATAATATTAAGGATGCAAATAATACATTACTTAAATTCTTTAATAATTATACTTCAATAGACGAGTTTATAAAAAAACATAATTGTATTTGTAATTTTTTTATTTTACCAGAAGGAGAAGAATATAAAGATTATATAACCAACAAAATGTATAATGGTAAAAATTGGATTGAATATATATTAGCTAATCCAAATAAAGTACATAGAGTTGCTATGAAAAAAGGTGAAGATATTCATCATTTTATTATTGTTGCACAAAAGAAAGAAATCATAAACCACAAAAAAATTGTTATCTATTCATTTATTGATATAACTATAGAAGTTAAAAATAAAGAGCAATTAAGTATACTAAATCATCATTTGGAGGATTTAGTAGAAGAAAAGACTAAAGAACTAAAAGATATTAATGAAAATCTTGAACAAAGTATTATTGAAGAGGTTAAAAAAAGTACAGAAATACAAGAAAGACTGCTAAAATCAGAAAAACTTGCTTCTATGGGAGATATGATAGGAAATATTGCTCATCAATGGAGACAACCATTAAGTGTAATAAGTACAGCCGTTACAGGAATGAAGGTACAAAAAGAGTTTGGTGTTTTAGATGATGAAGAGTTCAATAAAAATTGTGATACTATAAATAATACTGCTCAATATCTATCAAAAACTATAGATGATTTTAGAAATTTCATCAAAGGAGATAGAGATAAATCTATCTTTATACTAGAAGATGAAATAAAAAGTTTTACACATATTATTGAAAGTTCATTAAAAATTCATAATATTAATATAATATTTGAATTACAAAAAGGTATCAAAATTAATGGATATGAAAATGAACTTACTCAATGTTTAATTAATATTTTTAACAATGCAAAAGATGCAATAATTGAATATATAAAAGATGAAAGATATATATTTATATCCACACAACAAATAGATAATAAAATTATTATAAAGTTAAAAGATAATGCACATGGAATTCCCAATGATGTCATACCTCATATTTTCGAACCATATTTTACAACAAAACATAAATCACAAGGAACAGGGCTTGGTCTTCATATGACATATAATTTAATAGTAGATGGAATGGGTGGAACTATTGAAGCACACAATGTAACATATAAATATAAAAATAATACCTACACTGGGGCTGAATTTACTATAACACTTAATAGTGATATTTAATAAGCTTTAATCTTTACGTAGATATAATACACAAATAAATTAAACTTTAAGGAACAATTATATGGAGTGTGAATTCCCTACAATAAACAGTAATAAAGAAGAGATAAAACAGATATTTGATGAAACAAAATCTGTAGCTATAATTGGTTGTAGTCCAGATGAAAGTAAAGCTAGTAATATGGTTGCAAAATATTTAATAGATCATGGATTTACAGTTTATCCAGTTTACCCAAAAGAGGATGAAATACTAGGGCAAAAAGTATATAGAAGCCTATTAGATATTCCATTTCAAGTTGATATGGTAGATATCTTTAGAAAACCTGCAGTTATTATGGATGTTGTAAAAGCAGCTATAAAAAAAGGTGGTGTAAAATGTGTTTGGAGTCAATTAGGACTAGTAAACAATGAAGCTATGGAATTAGCAAAACAAAACGGTATGAAAACTGTACAAAATCATTGTACTAAGATTGAACACAGAGCGATTTACTCTTAAATTTTACAAGTTGGGTTACTGTACAATATCATAGTTGCCACAGTCCCACTTACTCCATCTTTTCTATTTTCAAGAGCAATAGTTGCTCCAAGTGCATCAGCTGCACTTTTTGCCAAAAACAATCCAAGACCAGCTCCAGCTTTTCCACCAACTCTTTTAAATGGTGCAAATAGATCTATATTTTCATCAATTCCGGTTCCCTCATCAATAACTGAAACTTTTATAGACCCATCAATAGCAGTAATATCAATAGTAATAGTTTTATTTTCAGGAGTAAATTTAATAGCATTTTGTACAAAATTTTGAATTATTTGATTTAAAAGTGTTGGTTGGATAATAGTAATAAAGTGATCAATATCTTTTTTATAATCTATATTGATATGCTCATTTTCAGCCAAAAGTTTATAGTTTTGTACTTTTGCATTAAAAAATTCTATAATATCTATCTCTATTGGCTTTTCAAATTGGGCACCTTCTTGTCTTCCAATATCTAAAATAGATGTAATCATTTTATTCATATCATCTACCTCTTTTATAATCACTTCAAGGGTATCTACATATTTTTCTGGTTCTCTTGGTTTTCTCTTTGTGACTTCACTTTTTAATTTTATAACTGCAAGTGGAGTTTTAAGCTCATGAGCAGCACCTATAAAAAGCTCTTTTTGATATTTTACAAATGTTTGAATACGATTTGTAAGATTATTAATAGAATCAGCCAATGGATGAAACTCTAAAGGAAGTGTATTTTTATTTATTTGAGTTAAAAAGTTTTCATTCATGTTTGATAATTTTCTATTAATTTGTAGAATTGGTCTTAAAAGTGTTTTAGATAATGTAAATGCGTACAATATAATCATAACAAAGCCACCAAATCCCAATATAAACAAATTTTGAAATATTTTATTTAACATTCTATTTGCAGAGTTTGTATTCTTTACTACTTTTATAAATCTATGTTCAGTTATATCAAAAGGATATAATACTTCAACAAAGTGATTCTTATTTTTTTTATATCTTCTTACTGTTAATTCTTCTAGTCCTCGAACTGTAACCATATCAATAGATACATTTTCATTTGTAACAATTCTAAATCCACTAGTATCAATTTTTGAATTTGTACTCATCTGCTTGATAAGTTGAGCATCTTTAATAAGTTCTTCTGTAAGTTCGTTGTATATTGTAGCTTTAGTAAAACCATAAAAAATAAATGATAATACTATAATAAAAGCAGTCGTAGCAAAAATCAGTTTTTGAGAAAACTGTTTATATATGCTTTGACTGTTTTTCATAATTTATAAGATTCTACTCTTCTTCTTTTGGAGGATAACAAAATCTATACCCTCTTCTTCTAATAGTTTCAATAGTAGATATTCCTAATGGTTTATCCATTTTTTGTCTAATTTGATTAATTGCAACTTCAATAACATTTGGAGTTACTAATTCTGGTTCTTCCCAAATAGCATCTAGTAATTGTTCTTTTGAAACAATTTGATCTCTATGTCTAGCAAGGTGAGTTAATACTTCAAAAGGTTTACCTTTTAATTCTATCTCATTTCCATTAAATTCAATTTTTTCTTCATCTGGATTAATTGATAATTCATCAATTTCAATCACATTTGTTCCACCAAATCTTAATCTTGCTTCAATTCTTGCAAGTAAGATATCGAAATCAAATGGCTTTTTGATATAATCATCAGCCCCTGATTTAAGTGCTTCTATCTCACTATCTTTATCATCTCTAGCTGAGATAATTACAACAGCAGTTCTAGAACTTCTCATTTTTGTAAGTTTACATAATTCAATACCATCACCATCTGGAAGCATCCAATCTGTTAATACTAAATCATAATTTCTGATATCTAAAAAGTATTCTGCATCTTTAAAGTTTTCTGCAATATCTACTTGATATCCAATATCTGTAAGTCCCTCTTGTAGAGTTCTGTTTAATGTAATTTCATCTTCTATAATTAAAATTCTCATTTATGTCTATTCCTATTTCTGTCTTAAGTTTAAGTTAAGATTATTTTTTCAAGTCGCAATTGTACCATAAAAAAAGATAAATTTAAAGAGTATTTAAGCTAAATTTTAAAATTTATCTGATTATTGTTAACTATCTGTTAGTATTATTAGGATAAAATACACAAAATTAAGAAAAGAAAAGGGAAATTTTTATGATTAAAAAAATTACATTAAGTTTAGCAACAGTTTTACTAATAGGAGCTACATCTTTAAGTGCAGCAACATATGGAAGTGTAGATGGTGAGCAAATTACAGATCAAGATATTGCTACAATTATCAGAGATCCAAGAGTTAAATTTAACACTTTACCAGCAAATCAACAAAAACAAGTTATTCAACAATTAGTTGAAAAAAAACTTCTTACAAAAAAAGCTTTACAAAGTGGAATTAAATCAACAAAAGCATATAAAGATGCTATTAAAAAATTAGAAAAAGAGATTGCTTTAGAGATCTGGATGCAAGAACAATTCAAAAAAATTAAAATTTCTGATGCCCAAGTTAAAAAATTCTACAATGACAATAAATCAAAGTTTAAACAACCAGAGCAGTTTAAAGCTAGACATATTTTAGTAAAAACTTCATCAGAAGCAAAAAATATTATTAAAACTTTAGATAAAGCTGGTAATAAACTTGCAAAATTTATAGAATTGGCAAAAACAAAATCAACTGGACCTTCTGGACCAAATGGTGGAGATTTAGGTTGGTTTGATGAAAAAAGAATGGTTCCGGAATTTGCAAATGCAACAAAAAGTCTTAAAAAAGGTACTTATACAAAAGCACCAGTGAAAACTCAATTTGGTTATCATGTAATTTATTTAGAAGATAAAAAGCCAGCTTCTACTGTATCTTTAAAACAAGCTACTCCAAAAATTAAACAAATCCTAACACAAGAAACTTTTAGAAAAAATGTTAAAAATGTTGCTGATTCTATGAGAAAAAAATCTAAAATAGTTATTAAGTAATTGGAGATTAAAATGGGAGCATTAGATATCGTACAAGCTGGAGTTTTAAATGGTAATGAAACAAAAAAACTATTTGACTATGCAAAGCAAAATAATTTTGCTATTCCTGCAGTAAATGTAGTTGGAACTGATTCAGTTAATGCAGTTCTTGAAGCTGCTAAAAAAGTAAACTCACCAGTAATTATTCAATTTTCAAATGGTGGAGCTCAGTATTTTGCAGGAAAAGGACTTGATAGTACTACTTCAGGAATTCTTGGAGCTATAAGTGGTGCAAAACATGTGCATACAGTTGCAAAAGCTTATGGAATACCTGTTGTACTTCATACAGACCATGCAGCAAAAAAACTTTTACCTTGGATAGATGCACTACTTGAAGCTAGTGAGGAAAATTATAAATCTACAGGTCGCCCTTTATACTCATCTCATATGCTAGATTTAAGTGAAGAGCCACTTGAAGAGAATCTTGAAATTTGTGCATCATACCTTCAAAGAATGAGCAAAATTGATATGATGATAGAAATAGAGCTTGGAATTACTGGAGGAGAAGAAGATGGTGTTGATAACACTGAAGTTGATAACGCTTTATTATATACTCAACCATCAGAAGTAAATGAAGCATATGAAAAATTAAATGCTATTTCTCCTTTATTTACAATTGCAGCATCTTTTGGAAATGTACACGGTGTATATAAGCCAGGAAATGTAGTATTAAGTCCTAAAATATTAGATAACTCACAAAAATATATTCAAGAGAAACATAACACTGATGAAAAACCTGTAAACTTTGTATTTCATGGTGGTAGTGGATCAGAATTAAATGATATTCGTGAAGCTATTGGTTATGGTGTTATCAAAATGAATATTGATACAGATACTCAATGGGCATTTTGGGATGGGGTAAGAGAGTATGAAAAATACTACAAAGACTATCTACAAGGACAAATTGGAAACCCAGAGGGTGAAGATAAACCAAACAAAAAATACTATGATCCAAGAAAATGGCTAAGAGCCGGTCAAGAAAGTGTTATAAAAAGACTTGAACAAGCCTTTAGTGATCTAAACTGTTTAAATAAAAACTAAAACTAGCTAATTAAAGGTGTTAATACACCTTTAATTCATTATATAACGAATCTCTCTCAACAGCTGTAAATCCAGAATTTTTAATCAACTGCACAAAAGTTTTTAAATCAACTCCATTTGCACTAGCAGCACCTGCAGCACTGTTTATAGATTCTTTTTGAATTGTACCATCTAAATCATTTGCTCCAAACTCCTGAGCAACCAATGCAAGCTTTACAGTCGATGTTACCCAATATGCTTTTAGATGTGAAATATTATCAAGCATAAGTCTAGATATTGCCATAGTTTTTAATATCTCTTGACCTGTTAAAAATTCTTTTACCTTTAAAAAGTTATTCTCAGTTTGATAAACAAGTGGTATAAAAGCATTAAAACCACCTGTAATATCTTGTAAATCTCTTAACCTTATCATATGATCAATTCTATGTTTTCTATCTTCTATATGACCAAAAAGCATTGTTGCATTACTTTGTTTTCCAGCATTATGCCAAAGTTTATGAATATCTAGCCATTGAGTTGAAGTAACTTTTCCTGCACATATTCTTTTTCTAATATCTTCATCAAATATTTCAGCTCCACCTCCAGGCATAGAATCAACACCAGCTTCAAGCATCATATTTATAATATCTTGGTGTGTAAGATTATATTGTTCACTTAAAAAATTTATCTCTGCAGCTGTTAGCGCTTTGATATGAAGATGTGGATATTTTTGTTTTATTTTGGAAAAAATATCTACATACCATTGAAGTCCAGTTTCCGGATTATGAGCAGAAACTATATGCACCTCTTTTATATCTTTTTTTACTGATTCTTCAACTATATTCATAATTTGTTCATGACTCATAGTATAAGGTGTTGGATTTTTTCTACTTGCGCTATATGCACAAAATTGACATACATCTTTACATACATTTGTAGGATTAATATGTCGATTAATATTAAAATATGTTTTTCTTTGATGTAATTTTTCTCTTCTTTTATTTGCATATTTACCTAAAGTAAAAAGATCCAAATCATATAAAGCTATTCCATCTTCATAAGTTAGTCGTTGGTTTGTTTCAAGTTTTTGTATTAAATTCATGGGCTGATTGTATCAAAAGTGAATTAAAATAAACATAATATTTGATATAATCATTTAAAATATATTTAATTTAGGTAATTACAATGAAACAATTTGATAAAAAGATTATAAGAAAAAATACAAACTGCACAAAATATGATTTTATGAAAAACTATTTTGGTACAAACGATCTTCAACCTCTATGGATAGCTGATATGGATTTTGCTACACCAAAAGTTATAACAAAAGCTATGCAAAAAAGACTAAAACATCCAATATATGCATATACAAAACCAAATGATAAATTTTATAAATCAATTATCAACTGGATGAGAATTCAACACAACTATAAAATAAAAAAAGAGGATATTCTTACAAGCACAAGTGTAGTTGCTTCTTTAAGTGCTTGTATTGAAGCATTTAGTAATATTGGTGATGAGATAATTGTTCAACCACCAATTTATCCCCCATTTTTTAGTGTAGTTACAAAAAATAATAGAAAATTAGTAAGCAATCCACTAAAAAAAATAAATAATGAGTATTTTATTGACTTCAAAGATCTAAAAAATAAAATTACTAAAAAAACAAAAATCTTACTTCTTTGCTCCCCACATAATCCTAGCGGTAGAGTTTGGGACAAAAAAGAGTTAAAAAAATTAGTTAAGATTTGTAAAAAAAACAATATCATAATTGTAAGTGATGAGATACATGCTGATTTGGTTTTTAAGAAAAAACATATCCCTATAGCAAAAATATCAAAAGATGCAGCTAATATAACAATCACTCTAAACTCATGTGGGAAAAGCTTTAACCTTCCAGGGATTACAATGTCTTATGTTATTGCTCAAAACAAAATTTTAAGAGAGAAATTGCAAAATATTTTAACTGCCAGAGTACTACACGAAACAAATATCTTTATTAATGAAATATACAATAGTGCGTATTCTAAAAAAGGTAAAAAATGGCTAAATAAACTTGTGAAGTATTTACAAAAAAATAAAAAATTAACACAAAAACATTTTAGAAACACAAAAATTAAAGTGTCTAAAACGCAAGCTACATATCTAATATTATTAGATTTTACTAATATAAATTTGCCTCATAAACAAATCAGAAATAAACTGATAAATGAAGCAAAAGTAGCACTTAATGATGGAGTATCATTTGGGAAAGATGGATATAAACATTTTAGATTAAATATTGCTACTAATAAAAAAGAGTTAAAAAAAGCCCTAAATAAAATTTCAGATACATTTATAAGCACTTAAACGATACAATTGCATAAAAATTTATCAGGAATATAGATGGAAGAACAATATGAAACAAGAAAATTACCAAAACGAACAATAATATGGATTAGTCTAATAGTAGCTTTTGGTATTGGATTTGTTATATATAATAGTTTAGTACAATCATATAAAATTACAAATATACTAAAAGACAATGGCTATAAAAATATATCGGATGTGACAGTTTATGCAAGTCATGATATGGTTAGTCATAAAAATGATGATAAAGGTGTACAATTTACAATAAGTTTTGATAATAATGAGACAAACAAACATTGTAAAGGATTTATTATAATCATCAATCATACAAATAGGCTTATTGAAAATTTAGATTGTAAATAAATTTATATATGCATGAACAATTTAAACAAAAACTTATATCATTACCTACTAATAGTTATTTTGTAAAATATAATGATTCAAAATACCTATTAACAAAACAGCTTTTTTCAAATAATAAGATTATTAAAATATATGCTAAAGAGTTAAAAGGTAATGATATAGTTTCTGGTAACTATTTTTTAAGTATTAAAAATGGGCTTCTTAAGCCATGCGAGATGAGTGATAAAAAAGTTATAGATTTTATTCTAAATATTAAGATAATATAAATTATAGGTTATGTACTTTTAAAAAATTAGCAGCACGTTTATAGCCCATATTTTTAGCTTCATTCATATATTGAATAGCTTTACGCTTATCAGCTTTTACTCCATATCCATGATAATACATCAAACCTACATAATAGATTGATTTTACACTATTTTGTTCTATAGCTTTTTTATAAAATTCAAATGCTTTTTTATAGTCTTGATTTACAAATTTACCTTCTCTATATAAATCAGCCAATCGTACTATAGCTTTTAAATAATTTGCATTTGCACTTTTTGTAAGTAAATCTATAGCTTTATTAACATCTACAGCAACTCCATCTCCTTGTCTATAGTGTAGGGCTAAATTATACTGAGCAACAGGATTTGATGCATTTGCTGCTTTAGTAAACCATTTTATAGCTTTGGATATATCTTTACTTACACCTTTACCATGATAATACATCTCACCTAAATTATTTTGTGCCATAATTACATTTTGGTTTGCTGCTTTTTTATACCAGTAAAATGCCTTTTCAAGATTTTCTTTATTTGCTTTTGATTCATATAACATTGCTAAATTTAACTGTGCAAGAGCGTAACCTTGAAGTGCAGATTTCTTATACCAATATATAGCTTTATCAATATCTTTAGTGACATATTCACCCATAAAATACATATGTGCTAAATTATTTTGAGCTACCATATGCCCATTTTTTGCAGCTTTTTCATACCATAAAAAAGCTTTTTGAAGATTTCTTGGAACACCTTTATATCCAGTATAGGCTATTAGTGCTGTATTATATTGTGCGTTTATATCATCTTGTAAGGCTAATTTTTCAAATTTATTAAATGCTTGTAGATAACTTTTATTTTGAAAATCTTTTACTGCATCATCAAAGATATTTGCATTTAAATTTAAAATTATAAAAATAGTTAGTAAAAGTAGTTTCATTTTAAATCTTTCTTTTATTATTCAACTGAATTAATTATACTATCAAGCTTTTTTTCAAAGTCATCTTTTTCATCTACTGTTTCTTTATCAGTAGTAGTTTCAGTAGATTCTTCTTGCGTTATTTTAGTTTGATCTTCTTGTTTTTTTGTTGCTTCTAAATCAATTATATTCTTTTCAAAATCAAGTATATCTTCTTTATTTGATTTTGTAATACTCATAGATGATTTTTTTAATACTTCTAAATTATGATCTGAAATCTCTTTATATGCTTGGACAGATTGTTCAATTAACGGATATTTTACTTTTTGTACATCCACAGGATTTGTATCATCACATAGCCCTCTTTCTTTAGTTAATTGCTCTAAATTATCATTACATCTTGTCCAATATACTTTTTTGTTATTTAAAAAATATTCTACTCTTTTCCAAAATATATTATGTAATTTTTTATTTTTTATATAAGTTTTATTATCAAGATCTAAAGCATCAGCACTTACAATTTCTAATTTAGCATCTGTACCATTCTCATCTTGTTTTACATCTATAATCCATTGATTTACATTTAAATCTGTAGTTAATATCATATCTGAAAATTTAACTTGTGTAACTTTTAGAGCATCTCTATATGAATCAATAATATATTGTTGATTATCACTAATTGTAAAAACTTTTTTTGATGCTTCTAGAACTGCATCTTTTGATATATGATTAAATCTTTTTGTTGTAGAAAAACTATTATTATTTACACATCCAGTAAAAATAAAAATACTAACTAATAATAAATATTTCAACATAACTTTCCTTTATCTACTTGTACCATAAGCACCCAATCTATCTAAGTATTTATATTCTTCTTCATTACTAATACTATCACATAATATTTTTATATCATTTAATTCTGCAAATATAATTATATCTTTAACTCTATGCTTTTTAATTGTATCATGCAACATACCCATAGTATAATCTTGATGAATTCTAATATAATCTATAGGTAAGTTTTCAAGATCATCAAATGTAAACTCATTTGGATTATATCTCTTAATCAACATTTCTACATCCAGATCTTTTACTTGATTTACAAATGATTTAAATCTAACCTTATGAATAGATGCAGCATATGAAGTTATACTAAAAATAAGTTTATTATGGATTTTTGCATCCCTATCTAGCTCTTTTATTAACCAATTAATAAATTTAGCACTACTTATTGTTTCTATAGATAAATTAATTACCAAGGCGTGTTTAATATCTTTCTCATGTATATATTCTATAGACTTCTTAATATTTAATATATCAAATTCAACTATCTTATGAATACTTTGTGCAATAGCTACAAATGACCCAATTGCTATAGGATCTCCATTATGATCAGTTAATTTAGGAATAACTTCTTGCATCAATAATGTATTATCATCAAATGAATAAGTATCATATTTAAGATCGATATTAAAATTTCCTTCATCTATAATTTTTAATATTTCATCTTCTAATCTATTATATTTTAACTCTAGAGGCTTAAAATCTATGATATGAAATGCATTTCCTGGTTTTTCATATGCAATGCTATGTGCTTCTTGTGCTAAATCCATAATTGAATCCATCGTTCCATATTTATCAAATGGTGTTATACCTATATTTATCATATTTTCTATAATCTTATATTTTTGTGGTATTTGCACTTCTAACTTATTGGTTAATTGTGTACAAATAAAATTAACATCATTTTGTTCTACTTTTTTTGCAATTAAAGCAAACTCAGAACCATGAAATCTATATAATGTCAAATCATATTGCTTTAAAGTATCAACAATATTTTTTAAAGTATATGCTACTTCTTTAATATAAGCATTAGTAAAAAAGCTACTATTTTCTTTAGATATTTTTGTCAAGTTATCAATTTTTATTAACATAACAAAACCATCTAAACTAGAAATAAACATCCGTTTTATATCTAATTCAAAACGATTTTGATTAGGAAGCCCTGTAATAGAATCTGAAGATAATTTTAATTCTAATACTTGTTTATTCATATTTAATTCATTTATGGATTTTGCAACTTTTGATGATAAAGTATCAATATGTTTTACAAGACTATTTATTTGTTCATTTTCATACTCTTTATCTAATTTTATATATTTATTATGCTCAATATTATCTAGATATAAATTAACTTCATCCAAAGGATCTAAAAAATATTTTTTCTGTTTATTAGAAAAATACCATAATATAAATAAAGTAATAGGGAAAAACAACAATAAGCATAATATCAATAATTTAACAAATATATTGTAAATCTCATTTTCTAATTTTATTGTATTTGGTTTATATAAAATTGTTCCAAAATGATAATTATTTATTGATAATTTTTGATTTATATCATTTATAGTAACTTTAAAATATTTGTATAAAAAGTTAGGTATGTTTGATTGAATATTATTTTTATTTTGTTGAAAATATTTTGAAAAGTTTAGAGTTGCTAATAAATTTTTAATATCATATTCATTAAATGCTTGATATTTTATATTTACAATACTAATATCTGAACGCTTTTTTATTGGCATATACTCATAATATTGAGTATTTGCTATTTTGTGAATAAGTCCATAACTAGCATCAACTGATACCCCATCTATTGACCAGTTTTTATCTTTGAAATTTTGAGTATTTAATAATAGACTATTTTTAGTAAAAATCATTCTATCATACACTAACTCAATACTATAAAATTTATCTTGTTTAATAAGTTTATCTATAAATAAAATTATATCATTATGTCTATTTTCAATCATTAGATTTGTAAGCTGAGTATTACTATATTTAACCGTAACATCAATATTACTACTATAATCATCTATAATATTTGATTTGATACTTAAAAAAAATTGATTTATTACAAAGGTGAATAAACCCACAAATATAATAGTCAATACGAGAAAATATTTTATAATAGTTTTCATATTATAAAGAACCTATTACTTTTGGTTTCATATATACTTCATATCTATTTTGTGCTTTTTTAATTTTATTTAAAAATGGTTTATTTTTTAATAGCTTTTTATTTAAAGATTTATAGTTTTTCAAAGCATCTTCTCTTGAAGAATAAATACCATAATATACAAAGGCATAATCATTTTTAGTTAAAATTGCAATACTTTTATTTTCTAGTTTATTTAATTTTATAAATTTTCTAGCTAATTTTAGAGAAGGGAAAGATGAAAGATTTATAGTATAGTAATCTTTTGGTGCCGATAAAAACATAGCATCAAATAATTTTTGATTCTCCTCATCTTCTAGTAAAATATCATTATTTATAATTTTAGTAACTATGATTTTAGGTTTCTTTACATCAGGTTTCATCTCTTTTTTTATTTCTTGTTTTACAATTTCTTGATTTACTATCTCTTGTTTTCTTATTTGCTTATCATTAAATAGTGCTTGAACTCTATATATTTTTTTTATAAACGGATGATTTTTCTTTAATTTATCACCTAAGAGTTCAAGCTCTTTTAGAGTTTGTTTTTTATTTTTATATACCCCATAATATACTTTAAAATATTGGTTATCAATATTTGCAATTATACTTTTATCTTCAATCTTATTTAGTTTTTGAAACTTTTTAGCAAGAGACATTGAAGGTAAAGATGTAAGGTTTATAGTATAATAATCACTTGGTGCATTCATAAGCTTTTCTTTAAAATTATCTAACTTTTCAGTTTTTTCTTCTACTTCCACACTTTTTTGTAAAGGTTGATTTATAGATTTTATCTCAATACTTTTTGCTAGTTTTGGTTCAATTACTTTAGGGGTTTCAATCTTTTCATTTTCTGTATTTTCAGTTATTTCATCTAATTTATCAATATTAGGCACAATCTTCTTTTGTACTTTTTTTGTTGTTTTTTTATCTATTTTCTTAGTTTTTTTATTTTTCTTTTCATCAATTAGCTCATATTGTGGTTCTTCTTTGATATTTAATTCAATATTCTTATTATATAACTTTTGATTTAATCCAACTGTTTCAATAATTGGATGGTATGCTTTATTGATATTGCTTAAATTTTTAAGTGCATCATTTGCATATGAATAAGTATCAAAAATTCCGTACATCATCTTAACAAGTCTAGCATCACCGTATCTAAATAAAAATGTTTCATTATCTATTTGTTCTTCTCTTGCAAACTCTACAGCACTTTTCATAGTTCTAAATGAACCAATATTTATACTATATGATGATGGATTTGCTTCAAGAAATTCACTTTTAAATTCAAGATTAGTTTCATACTCAATTGGTTTTTTTAGTTTTACTATATTTATATATTTTTTTACTATTTTTACTTCTGGTTTTGTTTTTGGTATTACAACTTTAAGTCCATCTAAATAAGCTTTATATGCATCTTGTATCTCTTTAATTGGTTTACTTTTATAAGTTAAATTATCCTCTTTTTTCATATTATTTAAAACTTCTAAAGATTTTTCTTTGTTATCAAAAATACCATATGCTATATTTGTTTGATGATTATATCCATTAAGTTTATCAAAGATTAAATACTCATTTTGAATTTTATATCTTTTTGCAAAATCTATTGCCCCATATATTGTATCAAATGGATTAATTACAATAGTATATTTATCTTGTGATGCATTTTGAAATTTATTAGCAAAAACAAGTAAATCATTATTTACTTGAATCTTTTTTTCATCTTTTACTTTTTGCTCTTTCTTAATATCTTTTTCAATCTTTAAATCTTTTAAATTGTCTTCTTTAGGTAGTTCATCTAAATTGATAGTATAGTTATTATACGCATATGTACTATTTGTAAAATCTATAAATTTTTTATTATCAGGATCAAGTCCAAAATATGGAATTAAGTCTCCAGTATATTCTAAAATTGTGAAAAAATCTTTTACAATACTACTTTTAAATTTTACATAATCTTTCTCTGCTGTATTTAATTGTCTTTGACCTTGAAGAAGTGTAGCTAAATCTTGTTCTCCAAGATTAAAACCTTCCCAATAAGATTTTACCATCTGTCTTGAAGAATTAACCTCTGAATAAGTTGATTGAAGTACATCTTTTACAGTTGATACCGAAGTATGTAGCTTGGATAAATTCCATTTAAGTTTTTTCTTTTCCTCTTGAAGTTTATATTTTAAACCTCTTAAATTACTATAGTTTCGCAATATTGCATTTTTATCTTTGCCACCATTAAATATATTATATGTAACTTTAAATCCAGCCGTTCTATTATACACATCACCTATTTGTCCATCAGCTTGCATAATATTTTCATATCCAGCTTCAAAGTCAACTTTAGGCATAAATTTACCTTGTGAACCTTTTACTTTATATGTTTGTGCTTTCATATTAAAATCATAATTTTTTAAATTTGGATTATTTTGTAATGCTCGCTGATACAATGAATCAAAATCTCCAACTTGTATATCAAAATCTTTTTCATAAGGTAATGTTTTAGAAAATTTTATACCAACTATATATTCATAATATTTTAGGGCTTCAGCAAGTTTTGATTTGACTTTTAGAAGCTTCCCTTTTGCATTTGCAACACTTGCTTTTACTGAAGTAAGATCACCAATTGAAACTGCACCACTTTCATATTTTATATTAACAATCTCTAGAATTTTTTCTAGTAATTTCATATTTCTTTCATTTACTTCAACAGTTTTTTTATTAAAAACCACATCAAAATATGCTTTTATAGCTTTTGCAATCTCTTTTTGTAAAGTGATTCTATATTTATTTTTTTCTAATTGTAAAACTTGTTCTAAACTTTTTATATTCCAGTGAGTTTGTCCACCTGAAAATATATTTTGTCTAAAGGTAAATTTATAACTCTCATCTGTATAATGTTTGTATTTTATTCCATCTTCTCCAGATGGTGTTGTTCTTGTTTTCTTTTTTTCATATTTAGCGTCTAGTGTTGGAGAGTATTGTGCCACGGCATCATCATAATTAAGCTGTGCTTGAATTACCTTTTCTCTTTGAGCTTTTATATTATCACTATATGACACTGCTTCATACACTGCATCTTTTAATGTAACTTTATCATATTTGCTAATATCAATATCTGATTTAGCCATAAACTTTTCTAATAACTTTTTAACTGATTTTGAGCTAACTTCATCACTTTGTTTTATTTTTTTTGTAACAATATCAATATTTTTTTGTTTAAATAATTTTGGATTGGCATTTAATATATCTTTTTTATCTTTTAATGAAACATCTTCTTTCATAGCATATAGGCTATTGCATATAAATATAAGAGCAATAATAAGTTTTATAAAAATATTATAACTTTTCATCTATTTTTTTACCTTTATAACTAAATATCCATTTGTTCTATCAATATTTTCTTTTATTTTCGTTTTATCTCTTAAATCTATTCGTACATCTTTTTTATTAAATCCAAGTTTACGAATCAAGTTTCTTGTTCCAATAGATCTACTTAATGAAATTTGTTTAGCAATAGTTGCACTAACTTGATTTTTAGGATCAAATGCAGATATATATACTTTTTTATTTGCTCCAGCTCTTTTTTGAAAGTTTTTAATAAATACTTTTATTTTTTTAATAATAGCATCATCAATAAACAGCTCACTTCCTTTAAATGTAACTATAAAATAATTATCAGTTTGAACAACTTTTTGTTTTGTATCTCTATTTTCATCTGTTTTTTTAGCAATATCAAGTCCAGCAGATTCAAGTGTTCTATTTTTATTTTGTATTACAACTTTATCTTTTTGTATTTTTTGTTTTAATTTTTGTATCTGCTTTTTCATCTCAACAATTTTTTTCTCTTGTTGTGTTTTTTTTGCTTCAACTTTCTTTTTTATAGTTGTGTCAACAGTGGTTTTACTTGCACTTTGAGTTTGCAACTCATTTGATGAGATTGATCCAGTATATGAAACTTTATATTTAAATTGTGCATAGTAACCTAAATTTACAAGCAATACCAATAAAAATAAAAGCATAACTAAAATTACAGAAGAGAATATATCCACAAATGATGGCCATGGATTAAACTCTTCTTCACATCTATTTGCCATAAACTATCCTAAATTCTCAATCATCTATTTTTGATTTTCTAATTGTTCTATTCTATTATTCATTCTTTGCACAATATCTACTAAGTTTTGATTATATTCTTCTTGCAATTTTAAACTTTGTTTCATTGTTTTATGTTCAGCCAAAATTACATTTGATATCTCTTGTAAAGATTCCTCCATAATATTGATATTTGAATATTGATTTACATTTAACTCTTTTAGGGTAGTTAACATATTTTCTAAAAGTACAGATTCGTTATCTATTGATTTTGTATTATTATCTACATTTGAAATCATTGTACTAAACATCTCTTGTGTTGATCTATTTGATTCTTCTAGTTTTTGTGTAAAGTCACCCATAGTATTTATAAATACATCTAAAAATCCTGTATTTATATCACCACCACTAGACATATTTCCAGAACCTTGTTCAAACTCACCATTTGGTGATCTTGTTGCTATTTCTTGAATTACATCTTTTGATTGAGAATCTATAACTTTACCTTTTAACCAATCTTCTACATCATGTAGAAAACTTGCTTGATTTCTTGTTAGTAAATATTGTAATACATTTAAAATAATTGCTGATGCAACTCCAAATAGTGAAGATGCAAAACCAATAGACATACCACCAAGTGGTCCAGCAAAACTTGTCATAACTTCACCAAGATCAATATCATCTCCACCAAATGATAAAATAATAGCGCCCATTTGATCAATGGCTACTAAAAGACCTGTAAATGTACCAAAAAGTCCAAGCATCAAAGAAGTTCCAACGAAAAATGTTGTATATCCTTTTTGATTAAAAAACTGTTCATCAAGCCATTCAGTTACATTTTTTGCTTCATCTTGAGTAAAATATAATACCCCTTTTTTAGCTCTTCTATTAAACATATGAGCAATATATGCAGGCATAATATCTGTAATACCTTGTAGATAAAATTCTAAATCTTTACCTTTTTTGTACGCAAGAATTCCAAAAGTACCTGCAAGCATAGTAAGTCTAATTGCTGATTGATATAAAACAATTAAACCAATTGTAAACATAGTTAAAATTGCAATATTAAATGTAAGTGTTGCCATAAAAAATGAGGCAATTAAATCTATATTTGCATAAACTAAGAAGAGAACAAATAGTATAAAAACTACATATATTTTAAGTATCTTTACTCGACGCATCAATATTCCTTAAAACATAAATAGTAAAATAGAGATAACTAAACCAAGAGCAACTGTTGTAACTTGTTTTGTCATATTATCTACAACATTTACAAAAGCTCCACTTCCTTCAATTCTTTCTCCAACTATAAACACACCAATATCTACACCATTTATATCAGATACTTTTGCATATGTTTTATAATATGCATCATCTACTATATATCCCACTTTTTTGAATTTTTTAAATTCTTCTTCACCATCTTTTAAAATACTACTTACAAATTTTCCATCATAAGAAGCTACTTGTACTTTAAGATCATCAAACAGATCCTCATATTTATTTTGTTTTGCTTTTATTGAAAGTCTTTTTATCATTTTTTTATCTAGTGCAAATACAAATATTTGATTGTTAATCTTATAGTAGTTTTTCATTGAAGTAATCGGTTCTCGTATTTCTAGTACACCTAAAAATTTATCTTTTTCGTAAATAGGCTCCAATAATTGAATAAATACTCCATCACTAAGAACCTCAAGACCAAATAGTCTATTTTTTGTTCCTAATACTGCATTTACGGTACTTCTATATTGATTTAATTGATTTGATGCAGAATAAAATGCAAATTTAATATCTTTAAATCCACTTTTTATAAAATTCTCATTGTATGATTTTAGCATTGTATCAACAGTAACTATATCATTTTGAGACATCGCATTTAAAAGTGTATTATCAGATACAACAGCAATAGAAGTTCGCAGATACATCTCTTCTTTGTTTGCAATTCTATTATTTAATGTAGTTTTATAACTCTTTGACATATTTACATACACATCTTTTGCAACATTTTGTGTCATACTTGTCAATAAAAATAAAGATAAAGATATTCCAGCAATTGACAGTAAAGTAAGAAGTGTAAACCAAAGACCTTTTTTCTTTTTTAAGTTTGAAATAAAACCTTTTAACCATTTAACTAAGCTAAACATAAATATCCTTATACAAAAATCTATTCATTTTACTATAATTAATATGTTATTATTATTAAATAATCTTATTATTGATATTTATTTTTACAATATTTTACTTTTTATTACTATTTTATTACACTTACTGTTCAACCAGTGCATTTCTTCTTATATCCTTTAATGGTTTTAAGATATATTGTAAAATTGTTTTTTTACCTGTTAAAATATTAATATTTGCAACCATCCCAGGTAAAATTGGAAGATCTGGTGCAAATTGGAAGTCATTTGCTTTAACTTTTACTAAATAATAACTCGCACCATTTTTTTCTTCAAAACTATCTGAAGATATAGAAATAATTTTTCCTTCCAGTAATCCATATTTTGAAAAATCATATGCAGTTATCTCAATACTTACTTTTTGTCCACTCCATACAAAAGCTCTATCTGAAGTTTTTATTTTTGCTTCAATAGTCAAAGAATCTTCAATAGGTGTTATTTGAGCCATATTATCTCCAGCTCTTACTATCCCTCCCACAGTATTAAAATACATCTTATTTACTACCCCATTGACAGGAGAAGTTACAGATCTTCTTAGTTCTCTATCATTATTTCCTTTTATAGACTCTTCTAGCTTATTCATCTCAACTTTTAGGGTTGAATATTTATTTAACATTTTTGATTTTAATTCAGATTTTACTGTATTAACTTTTCGTTGAGCTTCTTTTAACTCTTCTTTTATAATTGGTATTGAATTTCTAATCTCATCAAGTCTAGTTACAAGATTTTGTTTTTTTGATATCTCACTTAAATACTCTTTTTTTGATATTACATTTTTTCTATACAGTTTTTCTTGTATTTTCATATTTTCTAATGCTAATTTGTATTCAATATTTAAATTTTTATATTTACTTCTAGCTTCTGCTAGTTTATACTTTTTTTGATTTACTTGATCTTTTGATATATCTATTTTTCTTTGTGTATTATCTCTGTCTTCTTGAAAAATTAACTTTTCATTTTGAATAATTCTTGGAATTTTTTCTTTATATTCTTTTGGAAATTCTAAAGTCTTTTTACCATCTATTGTTGTTTGTAATCGTAATAAACTAGCCTTAAATGACATAAGCTCAAGCTCTTTACTTTTTAAATCTGATGAAAAAAGTTTATTTGATAATATATATAAAACCTGTCCTTTTTTTACACTATCACCCTCTTTTACTAAAATAGACTCAACAATACCACCCTCAAAATTTTGTACAATTTTAGTCTGACTAGATGGTACTACTTTACCTACACCTTTTACCACTTCATCAACTTCACTATTTGCTGCCCATGTTAAAAATATTATAAAAAATAGCATCATAGGTACGACAGTATAATAATAGTTCCAGTTTTCATCTTCAAATAATTTTTTACTCATATACTATACCTTCTTTTGACCTAATGCAGCTAGAACTTTATCTTTTGGTCCATCTGCTACTATTTTTCCATTATTAAGTACAATCACTCTATCTACTAGATCTAGTGCAGCAAATCTATGTGTAATTACTATTAATGTTTTATCTTTTATTATCTGATTCATATGTTTTATAAGAGTATTTTCAAGTCCTACATCAAGTCCTGTTGTAGGTTCATCAAGTATCAACATAGGGGGATTACTTAAAATTGCCCGGGCAAGTGCAACTAAATGTCTTTGACCAATTGATAGATTCATACCACCTTCTCCAACTTGAAGCCCATCTCCTTGCCCTGATTTTTTCACTAAATCATCAAGTCCTGTAAGTTTAATAATCTCCATCATTTTCTCTTTACTTATAGGATGAGATAGCTCTATATTTTCTTTTAATGTTCCAGAAAATAAAAATGGCTCTTGAGTCATAACACCAATATTTTGTCTTAACTCTACAGGATGAATAGTACTAATATCATGCCCATCTATAAAAATACTTCCTTTTGTAGGAGTAGCAAGCGCCGTTAAAAGTCTTAAAAAGGTAGTTTTACCAGATCCAGTTTGGCCAATAATTCCTACTTTCTCCCCTGCTTTTATATGTAATGTACAATCTTGAAGTGAAGGATATTTACTATTATTATAATAATAACTTACATCTTTAAACTCAATATCCCCTTTTAGCTTTCCAATACCAACTTCAATTTTTTTACTATTTTCTAATGGCATTTTCCAGAAATCATTTAATGATGCTAATGATTCTTTAACTTCTTTAAATCGTATTACCATCATAGATGTTTGAATCACAGGTACCATAGCTCTACTTGCTAAAATTGTAACAGCAATCAAACCACCTACACTTAAATTCTTTTCACCTATTTCAAATACACCTACTACAATTACAAGCATTGTTACAAGCTGAACTACAGTTTGAGATAAATTTACAGAAAAAGCATTTAGAGCATTTATTTTATGTGCAATATTATTTGTAATAGCAACAATATTTCTCCAATCAAAAAGTTTAGTTGAACTTGCAGTTGATAGTTTGATTATCTCACTTCCTTGAAGTGTTTCTACTAAATAACTATGCTTTTGTTGAGTATTTTGTATATTTTGTTTACTAAGATTTGAAATAGGTATTTGCATAGCAATATTGAATAATAAAATAAATATAGCAACTCCAATAGGAACCAATGCTACCATAGGAGAAATTATAAATATAACAGTTACAGATATAAAGAAAAATGGTAAATCAATTACTTGTACTATAGATTTAGTAGCAAAAAAATCTCTTACTTGATTCAATTCTCTAAAAAGATTTGCTTTTGTTCCAACAAGCATAGAATCATATTGAGATTCTAAAGTTAGCATTCTTTTCATAAGTTCTTCTTCAAGATGAACTCCTAGCTTCTTACCAACTTTTTCAATAATATGATTTCTAACACTTTTAAAATATATATCAAAAATTAGTATAATAACAACCCCAACAGCTAATACAAAAAGTGTATCATATGCTTTATTTGGTACGACTCTATCATATACACTCATAGTAAAAAGTGGTACAGCCAAAGCAAATAAATTTATAAAAATAGTTAATACACCTATTTCAATATAATTTCTCCAAAAAGTTTTTATAGATCCCCAAAACCAATTTTCATGTGTTTCATTATCTATAAGTTCTTGTTTTTTACTATCTCTAAATATCAATATAGCTTTTGTAAAATCTTTTATTTGTGAATATTTTAACTGTTTTCTTTCATCCTCTTTTGGATCATATACATCTATTTCCTTGCTTGATTTTTTTAAAAGTATTAAAGTATTATTTTGATTATCCATAATAACACAAGGTAAAAAATGGTTTTGAATATCTTTTATATTCATATCTTTAGAAACAGCAGTCAAACCAACTTCAGATGCTACATCTATAAATAGTTCATCACTAAATCCTTGAGAACTTTTTGGTGCAAGATTTAAAATAGTATCATAAGAAATATTTCCAAAATAAAAATCTAAAATATATTTTAATCCAAATAATAATGGAAATTGTTCTCTATGTTGTTTAGTATCAAAGCTATCTTGTTCTATTTGTTCACTCAAAAATCACCCTATTTTATTTTTATTTTAAATTGTTTACTTAGTTTAGCAAAAATTGATTGAAAAACTCCATCCCACACTCGTGCTGTTTTTTGTCTAAAAAGTTTTGCACTATTATACCAAGGTGTTTTTTCACCTTTATTTAACCATCTCCAATCTGGTATTTTTTGTAATGGAACCCAAACTTCAAGATCGAGAGCTGCACACAAATGAGCTACAGATGTATCTGAACTTATTGTTAAATCAAGCTGTTTTACCAAACTCGCTGTTTTATTAAAATCTGTTAGTTTATCAGTTAAATCAATAATATCATCTTCATAACCATACTTTTTAATATCCTCTTTTTCAACCCCTACTTGAAGTGAATAAACATTTATTTTAGGATGTTTTATAAGTGGCTCTAAAAATTTCAGATCAAAAACTTTCCCATCATAACTTTCCCCTGTCACACTTGCACTCCAACAAATACCAATATCAATCATCCCTTTTGTTTTTTTGATTTTAAGATCTTCATCATCTTGTGCCTTTAGGTATGGATATCCACAATCAATTTGCTTTGCTTCAGATATTTTATATAAATATGGCAAAGATAACATAGATATTTGATAATCAAAATCTGGAGTTTTTTCATCCCCTCTAGCATAAAAATAATCTACATTTTCTATAGAGTTTTCAAATAAAGTTTTAAGTTCATCTCTACATTGTAAAATAACTTCACAACCATATCTTTGTTTTATAGATGAAACAAATCTAGCAAACATAATACTATCACCAAATCCTTGTTCACTATGCACAAGAAGTTTTCTATTTTTAATATCTTGAGTTCCATCAAATCTTGACTTTGTATATATCTCTTTATATTTTATAATATGTGAAATCATCTCATCTTTTTTAAATCGCCATTCATATTGCTCAAATCCATCTAAAAAGTTTTCTATACTTAAATACACTGTAGCCAAATCAAAATGTGCATTGACAAAGTCTGGTTTTAACTCTATAGCTTTTTTGTAGTTTTGTATTGCTTTTTGTGTTTGTCCCAATTGTTTATATGAAGTTGCAACATTACTATAGGCATTACACCCTTTTGGATCAAGTTTTATAGATTTTTCATGCATTTTTATAGCTTTTTTATATTCATATAACTTATTATAAACATTTCCAAGATTTGTATATGCACCAGCGTGTTTTGGACTTTTTTGGATTGCTGTTTCAAGAGCTTTTATAGCTTCATCGTATTTTTTTGCTTTATTTAATGCTGCTCCCATATTTGAATAAACTTCTATAAAATTTGGATCAATATCAAGTGCTACTTGAAAAATCTTTGCACTTTGTTCATACATCTTTATATTATAGAATAAAATAGCAAGATTATTAATAGCTTTTGTATATTTTGGATTTAATTTAATTGCCATTTTATATGCTTGTATAGCTTTACTATATTGTTTTTGTTTTTCAAATTGCAATGCTATATTATAAAAATATCTAAAATCTTTTTTACTATTTTGCTTATTTTTCATAGGATGAAAAGATGTGTCTTCCACTTTTTTTAAACCTTTTATTACAAATTTATTATCATTATGTACACAAAGCATATTTACAGATACAATATTTCCAAATATATTTTTTTTATTTTTTTTAAAATTATTTGGATTAAACAATGGTGGCAAATGCCAATATAACTCATATCCATAAGATTGTATTAACTCTATAAGTTCTTTAGATTTTTCTTGTCTATCATTTTCTACATATATCATAGGTTTAAACTTACTTATTAAGTTCTTTGCACCTTTTAAAACATCTATTTCCATCCCTTCTACGTCAATTTTAATAAATCTCAATCTATTAATTTTATTTACTAAATTATCTAATTTACTTTGTTTAACGGGTGTTCCATTTAATTGTTTTTCAAGTGAAACTCCTCCAAAATTATTTTGTTTTTTAAAATTCAAATCTGGAACTTTTATATATTTTTCTTCATTTCCCAAAGCTTCTTGAAATGTATAAACATTCGTGATACTATTTAGTGCCATATTTGCACATAAAGTCTGAAAAACAATTCTTTGTGGTTCATAAGCTAATACAACACCTTTATTGCCAACAAGTTTAGAAAATATTTGGGTATGCGTTCCTATATTTGCACCAACTTCTATAACGGTATCATTACTTTTACATATTTGTTTAAATACTTCTGCTTCAAGTTGTGAAAATTCACCATAATATTTTAAAGATTTTCCAATATATATATCATTTTTATTATATAAACAATACCCATTTCGACCTCTTATAAGTTCATTAAAATTATTCATTATATCCCTTCAATACTATGATGTTAAGTCAATAGTTAACGTTGTTCCATCATTATCAATCTCATATGTTGTACCATCAGTAACTGTATGATCTACATCACTACCATCCCATACTTTACCATCTTTATCTGTAAATTTAATTCTATCAGCTTGATCTGTATCTGTTAATTTTAATGTTAAATCATTCCCAGCTCCAGTCCAACCTTCTATTAGACTTTCTGTTATCTCAAATTCAGTAGATGTATCATCACTATCAAGTGTAAGATTTGTAAAATCTAAAGTTTCAATATTATCAAAACTATTAGCATGTCCAAATTCTGTATCTGTTGATCCAATATCATTTGTAGTTCCACCTACACTTACACTATCAGTTCCACTATCACCATCTATTACAAAGTTATCTATATTTGAAAAATCAAGTGTAAAATCATCATCACCACCAAGTCCATTTATATTTGATGATTCATCACCACTTATTGTTATATCATCTGCCACACTTGAAAGATTTAAATTTTCAAATTCACTTAATTTGCTAAAATCTAAGTCCCCACTAACAGCTGTTGCATCAAATGATATTGTATCACTACCACCATCATCTTTAATATCACTAAATTGTCCAATAAAACTATCAAATTCTGCCTTATCAGCAAAAGTAATTGTATCATCTCCACTTGCTAAATTTAAATCACCTGATGTATCTATATCTAGTATATCTGAACCAGTAAATGAATCACTTGTACTTATAGTAATATCCTCATCTCCTAATCCTGTAAAATTATCACTGTTATCATATAATGCTTTTACTTCTGTTACAGTTCCATTAATACTTGTTACACTAGACACATCAATATCAACTGATGTTTTACTATCTAGTGTTGTTAAATCTGCTGCATCTGTTGCTGCATCAGCTACAGTTAATGTTAAGGCATCATTC
>CAZAOJ010000024.1:0-32207 GCA_964486745.1 uncultured Arcobacteraceae bacterium | reverse complement strand
TGGTTAATTATCATAAAAAAGTATGATTCAGACCCCCGTTTTTTTCATTAAGTCTGAAATTTATGTACATATCTTGTAGTTGCTGCATACTCTATCTTTAAGCATTATTGACACCTATAGAATTTCAAGTGCTACTTTTTGTAAATTTGTAAATTTAATTTAATTTATCGTAACATCAGTTATGAAATAAATCAAGATAATTTTTACAACATAGATTTATAAAGTTTTATCGTAGATTGAATCATTTTCTTCTCTGAAAAAAGCTTTTCATATCTTTGAAGAGAGTTTTTAGACATACTTTCATATAGACTTTTATCATTAGCAATTGTTTTAAATGCATCGGCTAATTGTTCAGCAGAATATGTATCAACTTGAACACCAGTCACACCATCTTTATTTACCCAGCTTATTCCTGAATCAAACATATTTGTTGAGACTATTGGTTTAGAAAAACTCATAGCTTCGATGATTGCTACTCCAAATGCTTCAGCCTTTGTTATGGATGGTAAGCAAAATAGATAACATGCCTGTAAATAATCATATTTTTCTTCCTCACTGATATAGCCTAATAATTTCACTTTATCTTGCAGATTATTCTTAGAGATAATATCTAATAAGCTTTTCTCTTCATAACCTTTCCCTACAATAAGTATGATGAAATCATCATCTAAATACTTAGCAGATTCTACTAAGTATTTAAAACCTTTATAACTAACTAAACGACCAACAGCTAAAATAATCTTCTTGTTTTTATACTTCTTCTGTATATCTTCAACATTTTTTTTATCTGACTTGCTAGAGTAATTTGAAGTTCCTAGTGGGATTATTTCTACCTTGTTCATAAAATCTTTTAAATCAGGGGAATGTCGAGCATAACTTTTAGATGTCACTATAACTTTATCTGCAAATCTTAGTACCCAATTCTGTAAAGGTAAAAAAAACTTTCTTGTTCTATGTTGTCTCACAATATCTGAATGCCAGTGTATAATAACTTTGGCTTTTGGACGCACTAAAAACAGGGCTAAAAATGCCATAGGATCTGGTGCATGAACATGAATGATATCATACTTAGGATCTAACTTCCACAGCTTATATATAAGCTGTGGTGTTATGGATGTAGATAAAGCTATGCCATAAGAGATAGTTCTAAAGACAGTATAGTTTTCAAACCTATCTTCTATATAAGAAGCTTCAGTGTTTGAGCAAAGAACATCACATGTATATCCCTCCTTACTAACACCTTCAGAAGTTTCAAACATAACCTGCTGAATACCACCCATACTTGGTGGATAAAATTTTCCAAACTGTAATATTTTCACTCTACTAACCCTTTTATAACATCTAAATGTTTTTTAGCTGACTTTTCCCATGTAAAATGCTTCACTCTCTCTAATCCTTTTTTAATTAATCGTTCTCTTTCCTCTTCATTAGCAAGTAAAAATTCTATCTTTTTTGAAATATCATCTACATCATAAGGATCAACATACATAGCAGCATCTCCACAAACTTCTGGCATTGATGAAATATTTGAGGTTATCACAGGTGTTCCGCATGCCATAGCTTCCAATGGAGGGAATCCAAAACCCTCATAAAAAGATGGAAATATAAAAACAGTAGAGAGATTGTATTCTTCTATTAATTCTTTATCGTTTAATCCTTCTTTAAAAATAATTTTATTATTAAACTTGGCTCTTTGTATAGTCTCTTTCATTTTATCAGATAACGAAAACAAATTAAAAAAATTACCCACTATTATTAAATCATAGTCTAATTCTTTTGGTAACTTCTCAAATGCTTCTATTACACCAATGATATTTTTTCTTTCATTTATAGAGCCTACATATAATATCTGTTTTTTCTTTTTAAACTCATTTATTATTTTATATTTACTATCTATACCTTGAGATATAATGTTAATCTTATCTTCAACATTGGGAAATAATCTTAAAATCTCTTTTTTAGAAGCTTCAGAAATAGTAATAATCTGATCTGCTCTTTTTATATTAAATGGTATTAAAAAAGTATAGTACAATCTAAAAAACCTTGAAAAACTCTTAGCATAAGTCAAAAATGCAATATCATGAATAGTCAAAACAAGTTTTTTATTCTTTGGTATAAAAATAGGAGCAGAGTTAGCTGGACAAAAAAGGACATCTCCTTTTTTAAATGGTAAAATAAGATGAGTCCATAAATGTGCTAAATATTTATTGGTATATTTTGGCTTAGCAACACTTACAACTTCCTTCATATTCTCTAGTATATATTTTGTATAATTTTCTATACCTGTATAATGTTTATGAGTTAATACTCTAGCATCAAATAATATCTTTAAACTCATACTATACCCAATATCTTTTTAGCTGATTTTTCCCATGAATATTTTTTAACATTTTCATATCCTCTTTTTATCAATAATAATTGAAGTTGTTTATCATCCATCACTTTTTTTATTCCAGATTGGATACTACTTATATCATAAGGATCAACATAATATACACTATCTTCATATACTTCATGAAATACTTCTATGTCTGATACTATTGTTGGTATTCCAAAACTTTGTGCTTCAAGTGGTGGTATCCCAAAACCTTCATAAATAGATGGATATATAAAAGCTGTAGCATTAGCATATAATTTTTCAAGTTCACTATCCTTTACATATCCAGTAAATTTGATATTTATATTGCTTTGTTTATCAATATTACCATTAAAAACTTTACTATTTTGTCCCCCTACGATGATTAATTTAATACCATTTAGTTCAGCCATAGCCTCTATTAGTCTTGATATATTTTTTCTTGGTTCAATAGAACCTACTGCTAAAATATATTTTTCTGTCCTATCTTTGTTAGTTTCTTTTTTTTGATTAAGTACAGCATTATAAACTATATCAATCTTACTTTCATCTACTGTAAAAAACTTAACTATCTCTTTTTTTGAAAACTCACTTACTGTTAAGACTTTCTTTGCTCTTTTTAGAGCAATAGGTATTATAGTATTATAAACCATTAGAAATAATGTCTTAAAAAATTCAGGATATCTTTTAAATGCTACATCATGAAGTGCAAATATATTATTTTTATAAAAAATTGGTGCTATATTTACAAGGCTAAGTAGCTTTGCACCATTATAGTGTTTGTTTACATAAAATGGCAATACTAATTGTTCCCACAAAAGACCACCTGGCAACCTTAAAAATCTAAATAATTTATAACTTTTATGACCAATTATCTTTACATTTAATTTTTCTGCTAACTCTTTTTGTAATATATTAGGATGTGATACAAATACAATACTATCATCTTGTTTTTTTAATGCTTTACAAATCTCACTAGCAAACTTTTGTGTGCCAGTAATTTTTTGAGATAAAAAGCTACAATCAACTACAAGCATAATACTTCCTCATATAATATATCAATCCAAACATCCCAACAAGTTCTGTAGCTACAGTAGTCATAGCAGCAGCTTCCATTCCATATAAAGGTATATAGATATAATTTAATACTAGATTCAATATTAACATAATAAAAGTTACTTTTACATTTACATAAGAGTTTTTAGTAGCTATAAAATAAGTAAACATATAAGTATTTATAGACATTATCACTATAGAGTATGCCAAAACTTTTGCAATATCAACTGATACTATATAGTTATCAACAAATAAAATATCTATTACATATGAAACTGTAAAATAAAAAAGTATAAATATAATTAATCCAATTACAAAATGGATAAAAATATCCAAATTTATATTTTTTCTATTATTTGATAGTTTTGGCAATAATACTACACTTAACATCAAAGGCAAGACCATAGCACCTTCTACTAATTTATAAGCTACAGAATAGTACCCAACACTTTGTATACCGACCATACTTTCAAGCATAAGTATATCAACTCTAAAATATAAAGTAGTAAATGCCATAGCAAGAAATATTGGTAATATATGTTCAAAATGTCCTATAAAATTTTCTTTGATATATACAAAACTATTTTTGATATATAAATTAAAGTTTGTTAATTTATATAAACTAAATAGTGCTAATATTATATTTAGTGTAGCCAAAAATGCTATAAAATAGGTAAATCCCAACTCACTATAATAATACATTACAAATGATATAAATCCATATACAAATGCTTGTATAGTTTTAAAATAAAATTCATATTTAAATCTATCTACAGCTCTATAAAAAGAATATACTAAAGTCAAAATACTATCACTAAGTATCAACAAAGAGACAATTACTAATATTAGTTTATCATCTTTGCCCATAGCTGTATAAACTAGAAATGCTAAACAAAACATAAGTGAAACCGAAATTATTTTAAATATACCGATAGCCAATATACTAGTATCTGGAAAAATCTTTAATTTACTTTGTTCTACTGTTACATAAGTATTTATACCTAGTTCACCAACAATAAAAAAAATAATTAAGAAACTAACTATATAGTTAAATAGTCCTAAGTACTCTACACTATAAACATTTGCAATCACTACAAATGCCATAAGTTTTGCTAGTTTAAGTAATATCTCTGATAGACTTAGTACAAAAGAATTTTTAAGTAGTTCTTGCAATACTTACTCTCTCTTTATTGTAATAGTAAAACATTATTATAGTATTTACTATTACTAACACTATCATCCCATATAAAATAGCAGTTGCTATTTCCATCGAATTATTGTGCATATATTGCATAATTATAAATCCTAACCCTACTAATATAGCCCAAGTAAAATATAAAAAACTATAAATATGCTTAGCTAAAAAGAAATTAAATAGTACACTCAGAACAGCAACCAAAGCCATAGCAAAAGTGATGATAACTAATACATCAGCACCACCTATGTATTTATCTCCAAAAAGTGTAGTTATGATGAGTTCAGGAAAGAAATATACTAAAATAGTAAAACTACCAGATAGAACCAAAGTAAGTACCATAACTGTTATGATAGTACTTACAGAACTTTTACCATCTTTACTGTTTTGACTAACTTGAGGAAATAAAACAGCAAGTAATACCCCAGGTAAAAATACTGCTATCCTACCTACAATAGCAGCTACACTATATTCTCCTGCTTCTATAGCAGTAGTATAATGTTTCACAAGCATAATATCTATATTTGTTAAAAGAGCAATAGCCAACCACATAAGCCCTACAGGTAGAGCATACTTAAACATCTTTTTATAAGTAGCACTTGGTAGTGATATGTTTTTTGGCTTATAAAATCTTATCTTTTTATTTACTACACTATATACCCATATACCAATAAGTAAATTTGAGAATATTGCAGCACCTAATGCCCCGTTGTAGCCATATCCTAAAAGCCCAACCAATATAAATGCAAATATAAATCTAAATAGTGCCATACTAGCACCTTTAACTGCACTTCTAACAAACATCAATAACCCCTGCATCACTCCAAAAAATATGCTTAAAAATACTCCAGTAATCAAAGAAGCTAAAAATATATAAATAGGAAGATGATCATTTAGATTTAGATAACTATCTATTTCATCTATAAATATCATAACTAAGAAAACCATGATAAAAGTAATAAAAATAGTAAACTTAAAGATATTCCATACAAGTAATGAAGCCATCTCTTTGTCTTCTTTAAATTCTATAATATATTTTGTGATGATATAAGGAATAATGCCAGTAATAGCTCCAACAACTACACCTAAAGAGTTCACAGAATTTAGTACGCCAAACTCTTCAATAGTCAAATATCTTCCCATAACAAATTGAAAAAGATATGCAAATATATTTGCACTATTAGCAATAATCATTACTATAAGATTTGACTTTAAAAACTCTCTATTATTCATTATTCACTCTTCTTTAAGTTAATCAGTTCTTTAATAGTTCCCCATACAAGTAAGTAATATACAATAATAGCAAATTGTTCAGCAATAGGCTCAAGCTTAATACTTACAAATATAGCAGTCAATATTAAAAATAAAATAGCCCAAACAAAATATATACTTCCACTACCTCTATATATTTTTCTTCCTATACCAGTATATTTAGTAAGTATCCAAGGTCGTAAATATAAAGATAAATAAGATAATGCTATTACGAAAACTATACCTGCAAAGCTTACATAAATACTATTTGTATTCACTCCACTAGAGATAATAAATTTGCCATACAATATAAGAGATATAATAAAATATAAGATACTATTTTTTAAGCTTGAATCAACTATTAATTCTATTAAATTCTTTACTTTTAGTATCGTACCTATTATTATAAACCAAATAAACCTTCTTATTTTAAATAATATCCAAATAATAACTATATAAAAACCTAATTTTAATATTTTCCAAATTTTACTAGTAGCTTCAACTGTGGTTATATCTTGATCTTTTTCAATTAATTTTAAAAACTTCTCTTTTGATATAGTAAAGTTTGGAATTAAAGTTATAGAATCTATATTAAAGTATTTTGGGTCTTTAGTATTTAAACTATATTTACTATTATTTATATCAATATTAAAAGTTCTTTTTATTTGTCCAAATAAGTTTGTTACTTCATTCAAGTCATCTTTTAGTATTTCATTTAATGATAAATTATAATCTATATATTCTATTGTAAAATCTGAAATTAAAAAGCTATTATTAAAAATAAAATATTCTTTTGGTATATTTATAGATATTTTATTATGTTGATATGATATATATTCTTTATCGTTTTTATCATTAAACGATAAGTTTCTAATCTTTTTATCATTAAAATTAAATGGTATAGAAATATTAATATCCATATTTATATTACCTATTTTTATTAATGCTAATTTATTATCTTGAATTTCACATATAAATCCATCTGGTAGATTTAAAGATTTATTAAAATTTATTATTTTTTTTATTCTATTTATTTTTGTAGTGGTATTGAAATTTATATTCTTTAATTCATTGTAAGTTTTAGTTTTAACTTCACTAGAAAAATATTTATCAAGTACTATAGGAATATTTACTTTCATATTACTAAAAAGATTTAACTTTATCTCTTTTAAAATAAGCTTATTTTTACTATTATTCACTATTTTTATATCAATAGCTTTGATTTTATAATCTTGATAATCTTTCAAGTCTATTTTATGTCTATAAATATTATTTATAACTTTTTCTATCTTATAATTTTTAGTACCTTTTTTCTTATCTACATTACTATGCAAAAATCTTAGTTTTTTGATATCACCAGTTTTAAACTTACCATCGATATATAACATAAGTTCATTTAATTGAACTTCTTTTTTCCCCTCAAAGTGTATATTTAAAAGCTTATTTATATCTAGAGAATATATATTGTATTTATCATTACTTCTTGTATCTAAGAATGATAATGGTAAAATAATTGATCCATTTTCTACAAACACTATATGATCAAGTTCTACATCTTTTTTTGTCCATATCTCTATAGTATCATTGTAAGTTACTAATTTATCAAATCTTCTTTGTATCAAATCATTTTCAGGAAATTTATGATTAACCATCCATGTATTATTGAAACCTAATTTAAACATCCTTTTAATAACATACATTTTATCTTTTAGAGCATAGGTAGCCTTGTCTAAGTCTAAGTCTAAGTCTAAGTCTAAGTCTAAGTCTAAGTCTAAGTCTAAGTCTAAGTCTAAATTTGTAAACTTAACTTTAGATAAATTATTATTTTTTGATAGTATTAATTCATACTGTGCAAAATTTTGTGACTTTATCAAAGGATTTAAACTTTTATATATAAATTCAAAGTTTGGATACTGTCCTATATCTAAAGGCTCAATGAAATTTATACTAAACTTTTTACTCTCATCAGGCTTAAGTATTAACTTATCTTTTTTAAAAAGACCTTTTTCTTCATATTTTATATCTTTTTTTACCATTTTTGCAGAGTATAAAATAATAGCATTATATTCACCATCTATTACTTTATCATCTAACTCTTTTACATATTCTAAATTATTATATTTATAATTTACCAATATCTTAGGTTGTTGTTCTTTTGCAAATAATATATTAAATACCAAGCATAATAAAATAATTATTTTAAATCTATTCATTTAAATTTTTCCTTATATATATAAAAAACTCATCATACTCATAGACTACTTCATAATTTTCTCGCATCTTATTTACTACTTTTATAAACTGCTCTTTGGTTACACTTTTGTCTATAAGATACAATGCTCTTTTCATATCTATAGTGACATAGTCTGCTCGTACTTTTTTACTTTTAACTATAGTTTTATCTTGATTTATCAGATGTGTTACTACATCTATAAAACTATCACTATCTACATACACCACACTGGTATCTTCTATCACTCCTTGAGGAAAAGCAAAATAATACTTCCTATGAGCTAAATAGCCCCAATTTAAAGTATTTTGTGAAGCTACTGATATATTTGTATCTTTTGGTATATATTTTAATATAGCTTCTTTTATCTTAGCTGTTCGTTCAGTAGGTATATACACGGTATGATAATACTGTGGTGCTCTTTCTATCCAAAAAAATCTACTTATAGGAGATGGTGAAAAAACTATATGAGATAATATAATTGGTATAAATACAAGTATCAAAATCTTTTTTTCACTATCTAGATATTTTATATTTTTTTTACAAAAGAGTATAAACCGAGGAAGTCCATATATAAAAGCTACCATAAATGGAGCTATCAAAGGAGCTGTATAGTGAGTATTGTACCAATAAAAATTTTCTACATTTGATAACATAGCAATACCAAGAGGTGGTATAGCAGGAATTAGCTCTAGTGGGGAGAAAAATACAACAACTAAACCAAAAGCACTAAATAAAACTATAAGATAGACTATCTTTTTTGTAGTAATTATATCTATTATAAACTCTTGAAAATGAGTTATAGGATATAAAGCTATATCCACCAAGCTTCCCCCAGCTCCAAATAAAGCATAACTATCATTTCCCACTAATCCATAATCTGGAGTAAAAAATGGCATTATATAATAAGTTGCTATATAAAAATAAACTACTCCATATATCAAAAGCAAACTACCTTTTAAGTACTCTTTACTTTTTATTATCATATAAATTCCCATAAAAGATGTAACCAAAGCAAAAGGCTCTTTTATCAATGAAACTAATATCCCAATAACAAAAGCACTTTTATATTTTTGTTCTTTTATAAAATAATAAAATGCAAATATAAAAGGTATAGATAAATTATCAAAATGAAAATCAAAAAGTACATTGTACCATACAGCATAAGATAATAAAAATACTAAAAGGTGATATATTTTATATCTGAATGATTGCTTATAGACATAATACATAGATGTAATCACTAAAGAGCTTTGTAATAATATTAATAAATATTCTGTATTAAAAAAGCTATAAATAGCTTGAAATATTTGAATATGAGCAAATCCCAACCCGTAAATACTATTATTATAAATATTACATTGAAATATACCCATATCAAATATAGAACTATTTAGTGAATAATATTTTAAAATAGGTAATAAAAATAAACTACCAATTAATAATAAAATTAAATTCTTTCTAAATACCATCGTACCGTCTTTTCTATTCCACTATTAAAATCTTCATCAGCTTTCCAACTAAGATCATTTTCTATTTTTGTAGCATCAATAGCATATCGCTTATCATGTCCTGCTCTATCTTCTACAAAAGTTATTAACTCTTTATAACTTTTATCTTTAGATACTTCTTTATCAAGTATACTACATATAGCATCGACAATTTGAAGATTTGTTCTTTCGTTTCTTCCACCTATGTTATATACATTACCTTTTTTTCCTGTATGATAAACTAAATCTATACCTTTACAATGATCAAGTACATATAGCCAATCTCTTATATTTTTACCATCACCATATATAGGAATATTCTTACCATTTAATGCTTTTCTTATAATAGTCGGAATTAATTTTTCATCATGTTGTTTTGGTCCATAGTTATTTGAGCAGTTTGTAATAACAGTATTTAATCCATAAGTTTCTTGATAACTTCTTACTATCATATCACTAGATGCTTTAGATGCACTATATGGAGAATTGGGAGCATAAGGTGTTTCTTCTGTAAATAAATCAGTTTCATTAAGTGTTCCATATACTTCATCTGTAGATATATGATGAAATCTACAGTCTTTATAAGTATCTTTATAACTATTTGGTTTATCCATCCAATATTTATATGCTACATCAAGTAGTGTAAATGTACCATTAACATTAGTTTGGATAAAAACTCCTGGATTTTTTATACTATTATCTACATGGGATTCTGCTGCAAAGTGAATAACACCTTTTATATCATATTCATTAAATATAAACTCTACTAAATCACGATTACAAATATCACCTTTGATAAATTTATATCTTTCATTTGATTTACACTCTTTTAGATTTTCTAAATTACCTGCATAAGTAAGTAAATCAAGATTTACAATATTATATTTTGGATACTTATCTAAAAAATATAGTACAAAGTTAGATCCTATAAATCCTGCACCTCCAGTTATTAATATTGTTTTTATCTTATTATTAAACATTATTATTTTCTCCTAATATTTTAATACACTCTGCTAAGCTATCTTTCCAATATGGTATAGATACATCAAAAGTATTTTTTATCTTTGATTTATTTAGTATGCTATAGTTTGGTCTAGTTGCTTTTGTAGGGTAATCTTTTGTTTCGATTGCATTAATCATAATATTAGTACTTGACAACTCAAATATAGCTTTTGCAAAATCATACCAACTACAAACACCTTCATTTGAATAATTATATATTTCTACTTGATTATTCTTTATTTTAGGTAATATATCCAAAATTATATTAGCTAAATCTTTTGCATATGTTGGAGTTCCAATTTGATCATAAACTACTCCTATTTCATTTTTTTGTTTTCCTAATTTTAACATAGTTTTGACAAAGTTATTTCCAAATGAACTATATACCCAAGATGTTCTTATAATGATAGAATTTATTGGATTTATATCGCACATACTTTTTTCCCCATCTAATTTAGTTTTACTATATATATTAATAGGATTTGTTTTATCATTTTCTTTGTATGGTTTACAATTTATTTCATATACAGAATCAGTTGAAATATGGATTAATGAGATATTTAATTTTTTTGAAATATTTGATAAATATTGTACACCATAATAATTTATATCCATAGCTAACTCTTTTTCACCTTCAGCTTTATCTACAGCAGTATAAGCAGCACAATTAATAATATGTGTAATATTATTAATATGACAAAATTCTTCTATAGTTTTTTGATCTGTTATATTTAAAATATTTCTATCTGTAAAAAAGAAATTATAATTATAATTATGAGATATAGCTTTTAATTCACTTCCTAATTGACCATCTAAACCTGTAATTAAAATATTTTTCATTTTCTTTTACTTAAATATTTCTGCATTTTTAAAAGATGGAAATATTTTATCTTGTTCTGATAAAATTGGATTATCTGATAACTTCCAATCTATATTCAATATTTTATCATTAAACATAATACCTCGTGCCATTTCAGAATTATAATCATTATCCATCTTATAAATCATTTTTGTACTTTTGCTTAATACTAAATATCCATGTGCAAAACCTTTTGGTATAAATAATTGTTTTTTATTTTTATCATTTAGCTCTATTGAAAAATATTTCCCAAAAGTTTTAGAACTTTTTCTAATATCAACAACTATATCCAAAATACTACCGCTAACAACTCTTACAATTTTTGCTTGAGCAAAAGGTTCTAGTTGATAATGCAACCCTCTAAGAACACCTTTTTTTGATTCTACTTCTAACTCTAAAATATTTTTAAATAAAAATTTATCACTATACAACTTGTCTTTATATATTTCACACAAATATCCTCTTTGATCACTAAAAATATCACTTTCTAAAACATATAATCCATCAAAAGAAGTTTCTTTGATATTCACTATATCTCTTCCAATTTTGGAATAAAAATAATTAATTTTGCTCCCCATGCTTTTGTAAAACTTAATTTTTCAACTATCTCTTGTTTATGATTCCAAGGTAATATGATTATAATATCAGGTTTTACTTCTGCAATTTTATTAAAAGGATATATTGGTATTTTACTTTGTGGCATATATTTACCTATTTTATAAGGTGTTTCATCCACTACAAAATCAATAATATCATTTTTAATACCAGAATAATTTAAAAAAGTATTTCCCTTCGCAGCTGCTCCAAATGCAATTATTTTTTTATTGTCTTTTTTTTGTTTCGTTAAGTAGTCCAATGCCTCAAGTTTAATTTTAAAAGCATTGTCTTTTATAGTTGAATAATAATCTAATGTATTCATTTTATAATTTAGTTCTTTTTCTAAAATTTTATTAACATTATTTTTATCTGAATTTTTATCTAATATATTTCCTGCATGAGTAATATAGATTCTTAGTGAACCACCATGAGTTCCTAATGTATCAACATCATATATTGATAAATTATGTTTGCTAAAAATAATATTTAAAGTATATAATGAAAAATAAAAGAAATGCTCATGATAAATAGTATCAAATTCATTATGCTCTACTAATTCAAGTAAATGTGGAAATTCAATAGTTATAGTACCCTCTACTTTTAATAAAATCTTAAATGCAGATATAAAATCATTTATCGTAGGAACATGTGCTAAAACATTATTTGCTATGATTAAATCTGCTTGTTTATCATCATTTTTAAATTGTTTAGCTAAAGAAGTATTGAAAAATTCTACTAGTGTAGGTATCCCTTTATGCATAGCTTCATTGGCTGTACTTTGTGTTGGTTCAACACCTAAACATTTAATATTATTATCTATAAAGTTTTTTAGTAAATAACCATCATTTGAAGCAACTTCCACAACAAAAGAATCACTATTTAACTTTAACCTTTGTGTTATCTTATCACAATATTTCTTAGCATGATCTAGCCAATAAGCTGATGCTGACGAAAAATAAACATATTCTTCATTAAAAATTTCTATACCACCAACTTGTTCTTCTATTTGAACCAAAAAACAATTTGAGCAAGTAAATAAAACAAGAGGATAAATTTTTTCACTTTTATATAAATTCTCTTTAATTATCAACTCATTAGATGGTGCTGTATTCCCCAAGTCAAAAGTTATATCTTTTATTTCCGTATCACAAAATTTACATTTCATTATTTTCTCCTAATTTATATTTTTCTATTAAATACTGTCCATAAGCATTCTTTTTCAATGGCTCTGCAAGTTTAATTAATTGATTTTTATCAATATACTTCATTTCATAAGCTAACTCTTCAATACAAGCTACTTTTTGCCCTTGCCTTTTTTCTATAATTTCAATATAACTACTAGCTTCTAACAAACTCTCATGAGTACCTGTATCAAGCCATGCGAATCCTCTTCCTAATATTTGAAGATTTAATCTATTCTTTTTTAAATATAACTTATTTAAATCTGTTATTTCTAATTCACCTCTTGCACTAGGTTGAATTTCTTTTGCAAATTTTATAACATCATTAGTATAAAAATATATCCCTGTAACTGCATAATTACTTTTTGGTATTTCAGGTTTTTCATCTATACTTATTACATTCATATTCTCATCAAAATCAGCAACACCATATCGTTTTGGATCATTTACATAATAGCCAAATATCACAGATTTATTTTCATTTTCTACACAAGAGATACTATCTTTTAGTAACCCTTGAAATCCATGTCCATAAAATATATTGTCACCTAAAATAAGACATACATTGTCATTACCAATAAATTCTTCTCCTAAAATAAAAGCTTGAGCCAATCCATCTGGAGTTGGTTGGATACAATACTCCAAAGTTATACCAAAGTTACTTCCATCACCAAGTAATTTTTGGAAATTATCAATATCATTTGGTGTAGTGATAATTAAAATTTCTTTTATTCCTGCTAGCATCAATACTGACAATGGATAGTATATCATTGGCTTATCATATATTGGTAACAATTGTTTACTAACTGTTTTGGTAATAGGATACAATCTAGTACCACTACCTCCTGCTAAAATTATACCTTTCAAATTTTTCTCCTTGTTTTAGTATATATAAAATAGATGAACATTAAAAGCAACATCATAAGCGTCATAGCCATACCTATATAATAATATTGCTGTGGATAAAACTCTATTATCAAATCATAATCATAAGAATTATCACTATTTTTTTTACATAAGGCATTATTCTTACATAAATCATCATTATTTATCATCCAACTATTTGCATATCCATTAATCAAGATATGTTTATCGTACAGTACTTCCTTAAGTTCAAAAGTTTCATAAAAACTATTTTTATTATTGTCCATTGGTTTTATATATACTTTCCATAATTCATGAAATGACTCTAGAAAATTTAATAAGTAAGTGTTGGTAGTATTTCTAACTTCAATTTTATATTTAGCAGAATTTATTTTTTTATAATTTATTATTGGTAGTTTTGATTCTTTTAAATTATTTATAAAATCAATCGTATTTGCAATATTACTATTTTGTGATTTTACTATAAAAGGATCTTTAAAATTAAATTCTTTAATTATATTAAAATTCTCAATAATTTCTGGCTTATATGTCGTTGCATATATATGAGATTTAGGATTTATTATTTCATAAACTACTATTTTTTTACCTTCATAAACTACTTTAAGCTTTTCATTGTTTATATTATTATTTAAATATATTAATACAATTTGTTTATTTTCTAATTTTAAATTTTTTCTAAATACTATATATTTTATATTAGTTAAATTAATTAATTTTAAAAAGTTATTTGTAAGCTTTTTATTTAATATTCTTAAAAAATTATCACTATAGCCTAAATTTCTATCATTTAAGATAATATGTCCTGTTATTGGAGAATATGAAGCAAATATATCTTGTGCCTCTTGAAACATACCATGATATTTTGGATCATCTTCAAAATCAATATTTGAACTAAATGGTAAATATATTACTTTTCCATTATCTCTATTTCTTAACAATAATTTTTCTACATTTTTATAATCTCCTGAGAATGCTTTAGTTCTTAATATTTGGTGTGAACCCATATCTTTTTTCCAATTTAACAATTGATTGCTATACCAAGGATATAATGATATTAAATACAATGACATTATTCCTACAATAATATTTTTTAAATTTTTATTTTTTGACTTCATTATTCCATCAAGACTAAATGCAATTAAAATAGAATATGCTAAAGTAGTTAAAACAGTAAATCTCCCAAAATCACGGATTACATTTGAAAAAGGAATGTAATATAATAACTCTCTATTAAAATTTAAAAAATATAATACAATGGGTATGATACTAATAATTAAAAAAACTAAATATAGTTTTTTAATTTTAGTATAGAAATATCCAACAAATATTATAACAACAGAAAAAAATGAAAATAGTGTTAGTATAAATGATTGCTCTATTATGTACTCATATTGATTATTAAACATAGCACCAAATAATCTTATAAAGTTAATAGGATGAAAATTACCTGCTGCTCCTACACTCACAGCACTATTGACAATATTACTACTCATAACAGCTTGACTTGGCAATACAAATAAATTTAATATATAATATGCATTTAATAAGAAAAAGAAAAAAATCAATAAAAAGATACTTTTAGTATATATGTATATATTATTCTTATTTACTAGATACAATGAAAGTATAATAGCAATTATAAAAAACCAAATTATTGTTTGTGATTGAATTGAAATAGTTATCAACAATGCAACTAAAGCAGTGTAAAACATATTGTTTTTTTCTATAGCTTTTATAAAATACATTATTGCTAAAGGCAATAAAGCCATAGCAAAAAGTACATATATCCACCCCATAATAGTATAGTTAAAAACTATTGGCGAAGACATATAAATAATACCTGCAATAAAAGATGAAATAGAATTTATTTTAAAAAATCGCAATAATATATATATATTAATTCCCATAAAAGATATACTAAGCACAACCAATGATGAAATAAATATAGCAGGTGATATAAATAAAGTTATAAACTTTTCTAGGTATATCAAATATAAACTAGATTGTCCAATATTTCTAGCACCTAGATTTAATCCATACCAAGTATATGACATAGAATTTAACCACTCTTCAACCTGATTTAAAGTACTAGGAAAAGACCAATCCCCACCTAATAAAATTTCATTTGTTGGTAATCCTGTTATAAATAAACTATATAAAATAAATACTATTACAACTATAGAATTATAGTTATAGTTAGTATTATTAAAGTTAAATCTTTTTAACATATAACTTATATATCCTTAATGTTTTCATAAATAACATAATGCCTCATAGCAAATCTTTCATCTTTTGAAAATTTATCCATAATAAAACCAATAGTATTATTTATAAAAAATAAAACAGGAGAAATACTTAATAACATTATTTTTATAACATTATTCTTATTTTCAGCTATATTCCTAATTATAAATTGATTTATCATTGAAGATATAGTTGTACCAAAATATGAACTAGTAAATATTTTTTTAACTTTAAATGAATTATTCTTAGCTATATTATAAAAACCACCCTTTGTATATCTTTGAAAATCAAATTCAATCCCACCATGTTCCCTATACATAAAAGGCATTGATATCACAATTGTACCCCCCCCTTAACAACTCTTTTAGCTTCACGAAAAAAAGAATCTACATCTTTAATATGCTCTAATACTTCATAACTACAATAACTATCAAACTCATTATTTTTAAAAGGTAAACTTGTTGCATCGCAAACCTTATCTAATCTATCCTTTTTTGTAATTGTTGAGCCATATATCAATTTTGTAATAAAGCCAAATTTACTTACATTATTATTTGCTTCCTCAAACAAATCATCCCAACTGCTATAGTCAGTTGCAATATATGTATTTATTTTATTATTTATTTTTAATGCGTTATTCTTATGGAATAAATCACCAGCCCCTGTTTCTAAGACTTTACCATCTAGAAATTCATAAGCGTAAGCAGAATCTTTTTTTAAACTTTTAAATTCTAAATAATGAGGATAAAATAAAGTATTTTTTAAAAATTTATTTATTGAATCAACTAACATTACTTATCCTTTGATAATAAAAAATCTTCTAAAACTAAATAATCTAATCCTGTAGAATAAAATGTTCTAATAGCATCTTGCGGTGTCAAAGAAATAGGCTTCTCTGCATCATTAAATGATGTATCTAACAACATAGGAACTCCAGAAAGTTTATAAAATTCATTTATCAGCTCATAATATTTTGGGTTGGCATCTTTCGTCACTCCTTGTACTCTTGAAGTATTATCAACATGTACAACTGATGGTATAAGTTCTGCTTTATTTGGTTGAACATCAAAAGTCATAAGCATATACGGTGATTCTGTATAATCAACAAACCATTCATGTGCATATTCTTCCAATACTGAAGGAGCAAAAGGTCTCCAGTTTTCACGATGTTTTATCTCTTTATTAATTTTTTCTTTCATATCTAAAATAGCAGGATTTGCTAAAATTGATCTACCACCTAATGCTCTTGGTCCAAATTCCATTCGACCTTGTACGAAACCTATAATATGACCATCATGTATTAATTTTGCAACTTCTTTTAACGATGATATTTTTTTGTATGATAATTTTGATTCTTTTAATATAGCTTCTATTTCATCATTTGAATAAGAAGGTCCATAAAATACATGATCCAATTTTGGAGTAGATTTATTTGTGATATTAGCATAAAGTTCAAAAGCACCACCAATAGCAGTACCTGCATCATTTGCGGCTGCTTGAATATAGATATTTTCAACAAAATCTTGTAAACTTAGTTTAAAATTCATATCACAATTTAAAGTAACACCACCTGCTAAACATAAATTTTTAATTCCCGTTTGTTTATATAAAAATTTTGATAAATTTTTAGCAGCTTCTTCTAAAAAATATTGTCCAGTAGCAGCTAGATTTTTATACATATCATTTATCTCATCATATTTTTTTCTAACTTTATATTTAGCAAAAAGTTTTTTATCAAAATCTTTTTCTATAATATAGCCATCATCAGTAAGTCTAACTAATCCATCAAGCATTGACATATCTGGTTTACCTAAAGGTGCTAACCCCATAGTTTTGCCTTCATGACTATGAGGAGTAAATCCACATACATGAGTAATAAGAGAATAAAACCATCCAAGCGATTGATTTATGCTAATAGATTTAAGTTTTGTAAACTTATTGTTTTTATAATATCCTAATACTCCAGATTCACTTTCGCCTACACCATCAAGCGATATGACATTTGATTCTACATATCCAGAACATCTAAAAGCACTAGCTGCATGAGCCGTGTGATGTTCTATAAATTTATACTTTTTTTCTATCTCTTTTTTAGATAAAGATGATATTTCTTCAAAATATCTTGTCTGTCTATACATTTGTAAAAAATATTCTGCATAAGAACCTATTTCCAAAACTGATCTTTTATAATTTCCTTCTTTTATATTTTGCATAAAGTTTTTAATAGCACCTTTAAAAACACTATCATATCCAAATGATACATAATCAATATCTTCAAAAACCAATCCCGCCTCTTTTAAACAATAATCTATTGCTTTTTTCGGTACATACCTTGGTGCATGTTTTACACCTGTAAATCTTTCCTCTTCCGCAAATGCAATTAATTTTCCATCTATTATAATAGATGCTGCCGTATTATGTGACAATGGTGCCGTTAATCCTAATATTATCATTTTATTTCTCCTGTTTTGATTTTACAACTCAAATTTTATTTTATTTTTTAAATTGGTATTAGCAGTTATATTCTCTTTATACCAATCAACAAGTCTTCTTAATACAAATTTAGGGGTCAATATAGTTCCCAATGCAAAAAACCAAAATTTTAAACTTGTATAATTCTTTGGATACTCTTTTAGCATAATTTTTATCTCTTTTAATAACACACCATCATTAGCATAATTTTTTAACTGAATTAAACCAAAATAATTTGTACAAATATGTTTGATACCCCATTGTCTTGGCTGTGCATATTTATCACCTGCAAAAACTGATTTATACATTCTAAGCCAAGAATCTATAGGAGAATCATCATATATGGAAGAAACATTTCTAGCTTGGGAATCAGCAATACCAATAGCTACAATATAATCTTTGATAAACATACATTTATGTTCTCTCAGAATTCCTGCAAAAGGATAAATATGACCAGGGAAACATTCTTCATTAAATGGTACATCCAGCCATTTTCGTCTATATGCCAATCCTGTAACTTGTCCAACTGTCTCAAATATCTTCATAAATTCTCTTTCACCATCAAATACAGTCAAAATAGTATCATTGTTTTCATCGTATGGTAATACAGCTCTTACAGGCTTATTGATATCATCCATAAACCAAAAATATGGACGAGCCATAACGCCTACATCTGCATTATTTTTAAATACATTAGATACAATAGTTAATGCATCTTTTGATAATATATCATCTTGTGCTAAAAAAAATATTATATCATTCTTAGCTCTTGAAGCTATATTTTTAATATTTATTGCTGATCCTAAATTTGTTTGATTTTTATAATACTTAATTCTATCATCATTAAATGATTTAATAATTTCCTCTGTCTGTTGTATATCATCAGTATATTCAGGAGGTGTATCCTCTCCTATAATTACTTCGTAATTTGTAAATTTTTGTTTAAATAAACTTTTTAAAGCTTCTTGAATCAAATGAGAACCTTTATATACTGGGATACAAATACTTAAACTAATATTATCCATTACTGTAACCTTTTAAAATATTTTTGTGTTTTATTGATATTTGTTCCCAATCATATTTTCCTATAAACTTATAAGCTTTTTCCACAATATCTTTATTGGCTTGTTCTAAAGTACTTACTATTTTATTTGCGAATCCATCAATATCATCTAATGGTATTTGTACAAGATTATCTTCAAATATTTCATCATAAACCTCTAAATCCCATGAAATTACTGGAACACTACAAGCCATAGCATCAGCGATTGCTATACCAAATCCTTCTTCATGAGAAGGAAAGATAAAAACTTTACTTTTCTTAATAATCTCAAATGATTGTTGGTTTTCTATAAATCCTAATAAAGAGATATTATTCTCTAAAGAATTTTCTTTTATCTGTATAGTTAATTCTTCTATAATTTTCTTACTACCTCCACCGATAATACCTAATCTAGCATTAGGCACTTTAGATAAAACTAACTTCCAAATATTAATTAAATCAAATATCCCCTTACTAGGATTTAATCTAGCCAAAAAAGTAGCATCATAATAAGGTGTATCAGCATCATACTTTATATCGGATAAATAATTAAAATTTATCCCTGGTGTATTTACAACAATTTTTTCTTTTTCAAAGCCAATTTGTATCAGTTTTTGACTTACTTGAGTATTTATATTGATTATACAATCAGCATTTTTTGCAAAGAAAAAAGAAAACTTTTGTAAATATTCTGCTACAAAACTTTTAATCTTACTTCCTGGTCTTACTTTATAATTAGGATAAATGTGAAATATGCACTGATACCATTTAGTACTAGGATTTAGTTTTGTATAGATATAAGCAGGTAATACATCAGGGAAAAAATCAGAACCAGAGTAAATAATATCAATATTTTTAAGTTTTAAAATACGAAAAGCTTGTATAGTTCTAAAAAAATAATTTATCAATAAATTTAATTTATCAAATACCGTTGAAGATAATAAAAAATCAATATTTTTTAGATCATTTTCTATAACTATTTTGCCATCAAAATTTGTAATACAATATATTTTATTAAAATCACTTCTTATTCTTTTAAATATTTGAATAAGCATCTGGTCTCCACCACTCATTCCTTTGCCATTGTTCCAAAATGAGTTTAATAAAATAATTATATTTTGTTTAGCCATTATCTCTTTAGTTCCTCATTAATTATAATATCAAGAACTTCAAAAAAGTCTAAATCATAATTCCAATTAAGAATTTGTTTAGCTTTTGATGAATTTCCATAAATATCTTTTATCTCATTTGGTCTTATAAACTTTTCATTAACTACTATTTTATTTTTATCAAGTTTAAAATAATCAAATATATAATATATAATCTCTTTTAAACTTACAGATTTACCTGAACAAATAATATAATCATCAGATTTCTCTTTTTGCATCATCAAATACATAGCTTCTACATAATTTGGAGCATATCCAAAATCTCTTTTTATATCAATATTTCCAACTTCTAAAATATCTTGTTTGCCATCTTTGATATCTATTGCAGTTTTTATCACTTTCTTAATAATGAAATCATTACTTCTTAATACAGATTCATGATTAAATAAAATTCCTGATGTCGTATATAAACCATATGCTTTTCTATAATTCACAACTATCCAATGAGCAGAAGCTTTTGATATACCATAAGGGCTTACTGGATTAAATACTGTCGTTTCTTTTATTGGAAGAGTATCTATATCACCAAATATTTCACTACTTGAAGCTTGATAAAATCTTATCTTATTATTTGTAATTCTTATAGCTTCTAATATATTAATTACAGAGTTAATATTAAAACTTAATGTTTCCGTAGGCTTTGCAAAAGAAAGACCTACTGAGCTTTGTGAAGCTAAATTATAAAATTCATCAGGATTATATTTATTCAAAATATTGATTACACTTGCCATATTGCTTAAATCGCAAGTTTCAAATATTACTTTTGATTTAATACCTAAATAATCAAGATTTGATAAATTAACAGAAAAAGATTCTCTTAATATACCTATAACTTTGTAGTTCTTTTCTAATAAAAGTTTAGCTAAATATGGAGCATCTTGCCCAGTAATACCAGTGATAATTGCTATTTTTTTATTTATCATTCAAAATAACTCATAGTTTTATATCCACCATCTTGAAGATAAACATCTTTTCTCATAAGCTTTAAATCAGATTGCATCATATCATTTACTAGTTTTTCTAAATTATATTCTCTTTTCCAACCAAGTTTTGTTTCTGCTTTTGTAGGATCTCCTAAAAGTAAATCTACTTCTGTAGGTCTAAAATATTTAGGATCTACACTAACAACTTCTCTTCCTATTTCAACTTGATAATCAGTATTAGAACAAGACTTAACATAAGCTTTTTCATCTACTCCTGTACCTTTAAACTCTAGCTCTATACCAGCATATTTAAATGACATCTTTACAAACTCTCTTACTGTTGTAGTTTCCCCTGTAGCTATTACCCAATCTTCTGGCTCTTCAGCTTGTAAAATCATCCACATCATCTGTACATAATCTTTTGCGTGACCCCAATCTCTTTTTGCATCAAGATTTCCTAAATATAATTTATCTTGTAAACCTAATGCTATTTTTGATGCTGCTCTTGTGATCTTTCTTGTAACAAATGTTTCACCTCTTACAGGGCTTTCATGATTGAATAATATTCCATTACAAGCAAACATTCCATAAGCTTCTCTATAGTTTACTGTTATCCAATAAGCATACATCTTAGCTACTGCATACGGACTTCTTGGATAAAAAGGAGTAGTTTCACTTTGTGGTGTCTCTTGTACTTTTCCATATAGTTCTGATGTACTAGCTTGATATATTTTAGTCTTTTTACTAAGTCCTAGAAGTTTAACAGCTTCAAGTATTCGTAAAGTTCCTGTGCCATCTGCATTTGCAACATATTCAGGTGTCTCAAATGATACTGCTACATGTGACATAGCCGCAAGATTGTATATCTCATCTGGTTGAACTTCTTGAATTATACGAGTTAAATTCATACTATCTGTCATATCGCCATAATGTAAATATAGATTTGTTTTTTCTTGACAAGGATCATGATAAAGATGATCAATTCTATCTGTATTAAAAAGAGAACTTCTTCTCTTAATACCATGAACTATATAATCTTTTTTAAGTAAAAATTCTGCTAAATATGAACCATCTTGCCCTGTAATACCTGTAATTAATGCTATTTTTTTGCTCATTAAATTATTTCCTTTTGTGCTATTACTGTAATATATTGACACATTCTTTTTCCAATGTCACTTGTCGGGTAATCTTTAAATGTTAGTTTAGGATGAATAAAATGTAATCCAAAATAAGAATATTTTATTTCCTTTATTTTAAATCCAACTTCTTCAACTAATAATTTTAACTGCTCCACATAAAATTCTTGAACATGTATATATTCACCAATTTCTTTATTTGAACCAATATTTATTGAAAACTTTAATTTCCCTAAGATTAATTTCAGAATATTTGCAGGACGAAATAAATTAGAAGTTCCAAACACAATTATCCCCCCCATTTAAAACTCGAAATTGCTCAGCTAAAAAATTATGAGGCGTATTTGTATGTTCAATCACATCTTGATGAAAAACTAAATCAAATGAGTTATCTTTAAAAGGTAGTTTTCCTGAGGTATCAACTTGATTAAAAGCCCATTGACCATTTTGTTTTAATAGTGTTTGATCATCTATGTGAACTGGACAGGATACAATATTTGTAGCTTCAATATTGTTAATATATGCATTGTTAAAAGCTAAATAATCCCAAATACCATCACCACAACCAATAGATAATGCTTTAGTTTTAGCTTTATCAAGTTTTTTCATTTCTTGAATAAAAACTTCTCTTTGTGTAATCTCTACTTGAGATATTTTATTATTATTTAATCTTTCTTCTATTGATTTTAAATTACTCAATTTATTTAACCTTTCTCATCAAAAACTTAACACCAACCATAAATCTTAGAAAATACATTCCAAATGTTAATAGTGGGTGTGCTAATAATTTTAGAAACTTACCATTTTCTAAAAATACACCAAAAAATCTATACCATAATCCGAACTGCTTAGATATATCTTTATCTTCTTTTCCCCATTTAGCTATATAAGTATCAAAGCTTTTTGCATAGTAGCCTTTTTTCTTTAGATAATCACTAAGTATAAAATCAGCTTCATTATGAAAGATACTACTTGCATATCTTGAAGCTTTGACACCTCTTGTAGATATATACTCATTTAATTTCCAATTTTGTATATCTTTAGATATGGTATCTATAAGCCCTATAGTTCCTATTTGTTTTATCTTTTTATCTATATCCCAATCCTCTGGACCACTCATACTTTCATCAAAGCCACCAACTTCTATAAACTTTTCTTTATCAAAAAATCTAGCACCATCTATGACTGTTCCATCATAAAAACTTCTTTCAAATCTTCTGACTTTTGAGAAGTAGTTGGTACCAAGTATCACTTCTGGTATATGTAAAGCGATATCATTATAATTTTGCATATGCTCTATACACATCTCTATAAGATAAGGTCCAAGCATCATATCTGCATCTACAAACATCACATACTTACCACTAGACATATCTATCATTCCATAGTTTCTTTGTGCCGATCTCTCTGGACCTTTGTCATATACTTTATCTGTATATTTTAGTGATAATTCTTTTGTTTTATCATCTGAATAATTATCTACTACTATTATCTCTATATTTTTGCATGTTTGCTCTTTTATAGATATAAGGCAATTTTCTATATTTTTTTCTTCATTTTTAGTAGTTATAACTATAGAAATTAATGGATTACTATTTGGTTGCATTATTATTTACTTTTTCCAAAGTCTTTTAAATGTCCAAGTACTTTTAACCCTGTTCTAAATAAAAACATAAAATCATCCCAGCTTCTTATACCTATAACTTTTCTAAATATAAAACTTGGAGTAAGGGCTGCTTTGTAAAGTTCTTGTGAAAATACTTTTACATCTTCTGTTCCAACTTCACTTTTCCATACAGATTCTCTCATATCATATCTATCCCAGTCTTCAGTTAGTAGCCAACCATGTTCTTTAGCTTCTTTAAACATAGGAGTTCCTGGATATGGTACAACTATAGTAGCTTGTAAAGAGTCTATACTACCCTCTACAAACAATCTTTTAGCAAAGTTTATAGTCTCAGTAGCTTCAGCTTTAGTTTCCCATGGATAACCTACCATAGTAGTGATGTGAGGGTCAAGTCCTGCTTTTTGAGCCATCTTCATAGTTGGTTCTATATCTTTTATTTGTACACCTTTGTCAAGTCTATCTAGTGTACTTTGATTCATAGATTCTAAACCAATAAGAATAAATCTAAAATTAGCTTTTGCCATTAGGTTCCATTCATCTTGATTTAATGCACCAACTCGCATATTACAACCCATGATTACTTTTTTGTTGTAACCTCGCTCAATCATACCATCACAAAATTCTTTTAGCCATGAACCATGTGGAAAACATCCACTATCATCAAATATCTCTTTTACTCCGTATTTTTCTATTAGTTCACCTACTTCATCAAGAAGTTTAGTTGGTGTTACAGTTTTAAAGTTTGTTCCAGAATGCAATGTAGTCCAGCTACAAAAAGTACATCTTCCCCACCAACAATCTCTTCCTGCCATAGTATATGTACCTGGTAAATATTTGAAATTACCATTTTTTTCACTGTACATTTTCCATTTTGTAAGTTCTCTATCAACTCTAGGTAATAAGTTCAAATCTCTTGTCAAATATGACTTTTTGCCTTGGATAATTTTATCATCTACTTTTGTATATATACCAAATGGTAGTTCTTTAAAATCATCTTTTTTAGCTAAATAGTTCGCTAGTTCTAGAAGAGAAAAATCATAATTACCACCTGTTACAACATAGTCAACTTTACAAGCATTAATACTCTCTTCAGGCATACCAGTTACATGATCACCTATAAGTACCACTATAGAGTTTGGTAGTACAGATTTTAGTTCATCTGTTATCTTCCAATGTCTTTTAATTACAGGAGTTTTACTCTCCATTATAATCATATCAGGTGCTTCAAGTTTAATTCTTTCCAACCACTGTTTATAAGAAATTTCTTCTGCGATTCCATCATCCCAAAACACTTCATAACTATTTTCTTGAAGTAGTGTAGCAGTTGAAGCTGGTACCATAGGGTATATATATGTTGGGTGATTAAACCACTGAAATTGTCTATTTTGTGACAATAGTGCTGTACCTTTATCTGATTCTAATGGTGGGTAACTTATACTTATTTTCATTTTATCTTCCTAAACTTTCTTTTATATTATTTGTAAAATAACCTTTGATAAACTTATATCCATACCAAAAGTGTGTACCTACTATGTAGGGTATTGTTGAAACTGCTATTTTAATATCTTTTAATTTATTATATATACTTATTGTAGATGTTATAAGAGCTAAAATATACAATAAACCAAGTAAAACATATATATTATGCGTTAACTCATTGAACCATAGCATCATCCATCCAGCTATTATAAATATAAAAAACAGTGATGGTATGATATATATTAATTTTAATGATGTTTGTGGATATTTATTTGCAAAATGACCACGATGTAAACCATAATTCCCAACTTGTCGCATATGCCTTTTAAATCCACTTCTTCTATGGTGATATACTATTGCATTTGGTTCATATATAATCTTTTTACCAGTTTGTATCAAATCATGGCAAAGTTTTGTATCTTCTCCTGGCCAGTAGCTATTGTCAAATCCATCTATGGCTATAAAGTCATCTTTTCTTACAAGTAAATTTACAGATGGCCAATCATCTACTTCATAGCTACTTTTACCTTGCCAATATCTATCTACAGCTTGACCGTTTAATATAGATAAAAACATAGCACCTGATACTTTTTGCCAAAATGTATCATCTTTTGGAGTTATTTGTGGACCACCAACTGCACATACACCTTTATCTTTAAAATGCACCAATAGTTCATCTAGCCAATCAGTAGCAGGATAAGCATCATCATCTATAAAGGCAAGTATTTCTCCTATACATTTATCTGCTCCAATATCTCTTTTTATAGCAGGACTTACTGGACCTGTAGTTATGATTTGATATTCAAAATATATATTTTCAAGATTTTCTTTTATAAACTTACTTTCAATATCAAAATCAGGTAATAGTATAACTTCTATCTTTTTATAGTTTAACTTATCTATATGATAGATGGTTTCTACTAAATAATCATTTTCTTTTTGAAATGGTATGATTATACTTACTTTCAAATTATTTATTTCCAATTGTTTTTTCTACACTCTTCAATATAATCTCTAATATTTTTAGTTGGTTTCCAGCCTAAGCTTTCGGTTTTTCCAGTTATAACATCAGCTGTCATTCGATTACCTTTTCGTTCACTCAACATCTCTATTTTACCACCATATATCTGAGCTATCTCTTTTATAGTATAGGCTTCTGGACTACCTATACCAAATTCATCTCCGTATCCATATTCACCAACCAAAATAAGTCCATTGACAATATCTTCAATATGTGTAAAATTTCTTTTTTGAGTACCTGGGCTGACTATAGTAAGAGGTTCATTATTTTTCATCTTTTCTTTAAATAATGCTATAAGTGTTGCATATTTTCCAGTTTGGATCTCTCTAGGACCATATACATTATAAAAATATGTAATAGCATAAGATACATTGAACCATATTCCATAATTTTGTACAAGTTCTGTATTTGAAGCTTTTGTCCAAGCATAAGGAGAAGCACTTCTTCCCATTTCACCATCACCAAATTTTGTAGAACTTCCTGCATAAAGTATTTTACATCCATGTTTTCTTACAAATTCTAATACTGCAAAAATACCATTTTTATTGAATTTCCAAACTTTTTCAATATCATCAAAACTTTGTTCAACTCTTGAATACTCACCTAGATGATAAACCATATCAGGTACAAAAGTGATTAACTCATCAATATTTTCAGTTAATCCTTCTATATAAGTTACATTTTTCACATGATTATCTTTACTTCCTGTAAAATAATTGTCCAAAGAATATACATCATTATTTTTATCTTGTGCTAGTCTTTCACAAAGATGACTACCTACAAATCCTGCTCCACCTGTAACTAAAATCTTTTTCTTCATATGTATCAAATCCTTAACTATCACTATTAAATATATCTCTAGTATATACTTTATCTTTTACATCTTTTAAAATATCTTCAAATCTATTAGCAACTATCACATCACTTATATTTTTAAATTCTTTTATATCTTTAAGTACTTTAATACCCTCAAAGTTATCTTCTTCCATCACTGGTTCATATATCACTACTTGTGTACCTTTGGCTTGTAGTCGTTCTATGATGCCTTGTATAGCACTACTTCTAAAGTTGTCGCTTCCTGTCTTCATAATAAGTCTGTATATACCTACAACTTTTGGATTTGATGCTAGGATTTGATTTGTAATAAAATCTTTTCTTGTGTCGTTTGATTCTACTATGGCACCTATTAAGTTGCTTGGTACATCTTTAAAGTTTGCTCTTAATTGTTTTGTATCTTTTGGAAAACAATATCCACCATATCCAAAACTTGGATTGTTATAATGTGTTCCGATTCGAGGGTCTAGTCCTACACCATCAATAATATCTTTAGAATTAAGATTAAATTGTTCTGAATATGAATCAAGCTCATTAAAATATGAAACTCTCATAGCAAGGTAAGTATTTGAGAATAGCTTAATAGCTTCTGCTTCTGTACTATCTGTATATAAAACAGAAATATCTTTTTTTAATGCTCCTCGTTCTAATAGTCCTGCAAATACCATAGCTCTATCTGACTTTTCACCAACTATTATTCTACTTGGATAAAGGTTGTCATGTAAGGCACTACCTTCTCTTAAAAATTCTGGTGAAAATATAATATTTTGTGTATTGTACTTTTCTCTGACACTTTTTACAAAGCCTACTGGTATAGTTGATTTGATTACTATCGTAGCTTCTGGATTTATTTCCAATACATCTTTTATAACTATTTCAACTAGTTTAGTATTAAACTTATTAGTTATAGTATCATAATCTGTCGGAGTAGCAATAATAATAAAATCAGCATTGTCATAAGCTTCATTTTTATCTAAAGTAGCTTTAAAGTTTAAATCTTTATTTTGTAAATATTCACTTATCTCTTTATCTTCTATTGGAGATATTTTATTGTTAAGCATTTCTACTTTTTTAGGAATAATATCTAGGGCAATAACTTCGTTGTGTTGAGCTAATAATATACCGTTCGATAAGCCTACATATCCAGTACCTGCGATTGCGATTTTATAACTCATTTAGATTCATCCTTAAAATTAATTTGTTTTCTTATGATAAATAGTGGTCTATTCGTAACTTCTGTATGTATATATCCAATATATAAAGCTATCATACCTAAGGCCATTAGGACTATTCCCATCAAAACTGTATTTGCAACTATAACATAAGCTATTGGAGTGTAGTTGTGTTGAAGTAATATATATTTATCTATTATCATCCATCCAAATAAGCTTCCTGAAAGAGTAAATATAAGTACACCTAAGTATCCTGCGATTTTAAGTGGAAATAACGAAAATGATGTAAAACTACTAATTGCTAATTGAAATAGTTTATATACTGTATATCCAGCTTCTCCATGTATCCTATCTGGTGCTGTAAATTCTACATAAGTTTTTTTGAATCCCATCCAATCTATAAGACCACGAACTAGTCTATTTCTTTCTGTAAATTGTTTAAGGTGGTGAACTATAATTTTATCTAACAATCTAAAATCAGTAGTCCCAGATACCATCTCTGTCTCACTCATGGCATTGATAAGTTTATAAAATAACTTTGATCCTAGCTTTTTTATAAAGCTTCTATTTTCTATCTCAAGTCTTTTTGTAGCTACTATCTCATACCCATCTTCCCATTTTTCTATAAATGTAGATATTAGCTTTGGTGGATGCTGTAAATCTGCATCCATGATAATCAAGGCATCACTATTTACCTGATGAATACCTGCTGTTAAAGCTATCTCTTTCCCAAAGTTTCTTGACAATTCTATAAGTTTAATTTTAGTATCTTTTTTTACAAACTGTTCAAGTACTTCTATTGTTTTATCTGTACTTCCATCATCTACAAAAATATATTCAAAATCATATTTATCTGTATGTTTTGAAGTAACTTTTTCTAGCTCAGTATAAAGTGGCTCTATGTTTTTCTCTTCATTGTATGAGGGAATAAGAATAGAAATTAACTTTTTTGTAATATTATCTTGCATAGTCATCCTCTAATCGTTCTATATCATCTTCACCTGTATAACTTCCAACTTGTGTTTCAATTATGATAAGTGATTCATCTGTTTTATTCTCAAGCCTATGAATATCTCCAGCATTTATATATGTAGATTCGTTTTGATTTAATATAAATATATTATCATTTAAAGTTATGGTTGCTGTTCCATCTACTACGATCCAGTGTTCATTTCTATGTTTGTGTTTTTGTAAAGATAGTCTTTTGTTTGGTTTTACTTCTATTCTTTTTATCTTATATCCAACACTATCTTCTAAAATAGTATAAGTTCCCCAAGGTCTAAATCCTTGCAAATGAATATTATGAAGCTGAGTATCTTTTCTTATTTCTGCTACTATTTGCTTAACTTTTTGAGAGCTTCCTTTTTTAGATATTAAAAGTGCATCGCCAGTATCTACTATAATAGTATCTTCTATATCTACAGTTGCTATACACCTTTCATCTCCATAGATTAGATTATTTTTACTATCTATTGAAATATGGTTTTTATTTATAGTATTACCATTTTCATCTTTTGATAACTCTTCAAATAAAGCATCAAAACTTCCTACATCTGACCAGTTTATATCTGATGGTACAACTCTAGCGATACTTGACTTTTCCATAACTGCATAATCTATACTATCATCAGGAATATTAATCATATCATTATGTTTGATTCTAGTCATGTCTATATCTCTTAGAGTGTTTTCAAGTGCTTGTTCTGAAGCTTTATATATTTTAGGTGAATATTTTTTAAGTTCATCCAAAAATACTCCCGCTTTAAAACAAAACATTCCTGAGTTCCAATAATAGTTTCCTGCATCCACATAGCTTTGTGCTGTTTGTTCATTTGGTTTTTCATGAAATGCTTTTACAAATAAACCTTCTGATTCAATATAACCAAATCCAGTTTCTGCAAATGTTGGAGTAATACCAAAAGTCACTAGACAATCTTCGTTAGCTAACTCTTCTGCTTTTTTTAATACTTTTTTATATTCTTTTTCATCTTTTATTAAGTGGTCAGAGGGTGTAATTAATACAATCTCATCTTTTGGCAAATTCATACATGCTAATGCTATTGCAGGTGCTGTATTTCTTCCTACGGGTTCTAATAGGTACTTATTTTTATTTTTATTTAGTTCTTCAAGTTGATCTAGTGCTAAAAAATATTGTTCTGTATTTGATACTATGTATTGAGAATCACATACTTTTGAATTTCGTTCTACTGTCAATTGGAATAATGATTTATCATTAAATAATTTTACAAACTGTTTAGGCATAAGAGTACGGCTAATAGGCCAAAGTCTAGTACCATTACCACCACATAAAATTATATTTGTCATTCTTACTCTTTACTTAATTTTTTATATTGACTATTATATATAAATTTCATTAAAATTAGCAAAAAATGGGGGGGGCACCGCCATTAAGTTAAGGAATTGAGTAAAAGTAACACATCTCTAAAAAAGGATAGAAAACTTCAATAAATAACTTGAAAAATATGAGTATTATTTAGTTGTGTCAATGTTAATTAAATCCCTATTTATAGGGATTTTAAAGCAGTTACAAAGCACTATTTCACTATAATATATCTATTATATTAAGGGTTGGTTATGTTAAAAAAAACTACTGGATTTTTGGCAGTTTTGAGAAATAAAAAAAGAGAGGAATCTTTCCAAATTAAACACAAGATTGGAAAGAACTCTTTTACAAGAGCAAAAAAGTGGACATTTCACAAACATTCTTCCAGCTCTTTCACTTTTAGCCTTCCACTGATTTCACAAACTGCCTTCCACCCTTTTCACTTTTTACCTTCCACTTTTTGAGTGTTTAGTGAAAAGATTTTGGGATTTGAGTTGGCGAAATATCTGAGTTTTTAAACAAGCTAAATCTGCCATTTAACTATGGTGCTAAACTTTGTCTATCTCAATCGAGATGGAGAAAAAATGAAAGCCTTTTTATAAGAGATAACTTAAAAAGCAAGGAAGTTAAGAAATAGACATC
>CAZAOJ010000023.1:0-32458 GCA_964486745.1 uncultured Arcobacteraceae bacterium | reverse complement strand
CAAATATTAAAAGTAGATAGTCGAGGTGATGTTTATAAATAAAATGTCTAACAAAGCCTAGCACCGAATAGCTTTACAGCTATCGGTGAAGTCAATCGTTGTCTTCACAAATTTACCTTGACCTTTAAAGTATAATTATGATATACTTTTTATATCTTTAAAAGAGGACTAAACATTGCAATTTGAATATGATGAAAATAAAAGTATTGGCAATAAATCAAAACATGGTATTGATTTTAAAGAAGCAAAATCATTATGGAATGATGACAATGCTTTAGTAGTTCCTGCTAATATTATTGATGATGAAATAAGGTATGCTCTTATTTCATATCTTGATTCAAAATGTTATGTTGCTATATTTATCATCAGAGATAATAAATATAGAATAATAAGTGTTAGAAGATGTAGAAAAAATGAAAAGGAAAATTATGCAAACAATAACAGCTAAAGAATTTGATAAAAAATTTGATAATAATGAAGATATTAGTGCTTACTTAGATTTTTCAAAATCTGTAAAATTAAAAGATTTTCAAGCTAAACAAAAAACTAAAAAAATCAATGTAGATTTTCCAGAAAATATATTGATTTTATTAGATCAAGAAGCTCAAAAAATAGGAGTTACAAGACAATCCATAATAAAAGTTTGGATAGCAGAAAGACTGAAAGAAGAACAAAAGTATCAACTAGCTTGTTAAGACAACAAATCACCGAAAAAAACAAGATTACACTTGCGGTAATTTAAGCTCTGAAAGAGTCAAATAATTTGTAAGTTAAACGAACTGCTAAGAAAATATACCATCTTGTTTTTTTCTTCAGTACGTTGTAGGAATAGATTTATAAAGTCAATTTAAACAAACTCTTAAATTATTATGGTATGATAAAAGTATGAATTAAATATTACTATAATTAGGGGTTTAGAATGGTACGAAAAACAGTAGCAATAAGAGATGATTTATTTCACAAGTTAGAATTAAATCATATTATAAATCAATATCAATCTTTTTCTGAATTAGTATCAAATGCTTTAGTACTTTTGATAGAAAAACAAAAAAAAGAACAATATAAAAAAGCTTTAATGGAAGCTTCAAAAGACAAGCTTTATCTTGAAGATATGAAAAGTATTGAAAATGATTTCCAATACTCAGATTATCAAGGAAATTTTTCATCTAAAGATGAAACCGCATTTGCTAATTTTGAGAATATTAAATGAATCAATATGATATATATCTAGCTGATTTAAACCCAACTATTAGTAGAGAACAATTTGGCAAAAGACCAGTTTTAATAATCTCAAATGATTATGAGAATTTGCTAGATATTGTTACAATTATACCAATTACATCACTAAAAGATGGAAGAAAAATATATCCAAATGAATTGTTACTTCAAGATGAATTAGAAAAACCATCTATTTTATTGTGTCAACAAATTAGAACTATTTCTAAAAATAGATTAATAAAAAAATTAACTTCTATTGATAATTATATCATAAGAAGAAAAATAGTAGATACACTTTGTTTAAGATTTGAAGATGTAGGTTAATTTACCTACAATAAAATCTAGACAAAAACAAGGTAATATTATGCAATTAAGTCAAGATATTAAACCAATTAGCTACCTCAAAGTAAAAACTACAGATATTATAAATAGTGTAAATTAATCTAAACGACTTATGAATAATTTATAAAATAATAAAATATCAAGGAACATTATGAAATACCAAAGATTTGTCTCACTTACAGCGATGTTATCATTTATAGTATTAGCACTATCTAGTGGAATATTATATTTTATACCTGATAGGAAATTCACCATTTGGATATGCAGAGTATGCCACACTTGAAGACTTTTGTCTAATCACATCTATAGATATAAGCAAAGCCAAAAAGAAACTAAAACAAAAAGGTATCAAAGTAGCTTCAACAAAAGATACTCTAAAATCAATCTCATCACAAAATGATATAAGCCCAAAAGATATCTTTTCAATCATCAAAGATGATACTACAAAAATTTCACTTCCTACAGATATACCAATAGGTATAGCACAAAAACCACTAAAAACATTAGCAAAAGAGTACAAAATAGACTTAGATAATTTTTTACAACACCTAAAATACTACGGTATTAATGCAACACCAAATATGAATTTTAAAAAACTAGCGATGAAAAACAATCTGCATCCAGCTGAACTTTACAATCTACTTCTAGCATCACAAAAAAAGATTAAAAAAGAAAAGAGATAGTTTTTAAACTATCTCCTCTAAATTTTTAAGCTCTTCATCAGTATAAAACCGTGAAATAGCTATAAATCTAAGCCCTAAAGGTATTTCAAGAGAGAAGCTAGAGCCTCTGCCTTTAGTGATATCTATAGTAATATGTGTATTTTTCACATATTCAAATTGATCTGGTGCCATAAAAAATTCACATCCAGCAATTTCTCCTACTTTAATATCACGACTACCAATCATAAATTCACCTTTTGGAAAACACATAGGTGCAGACCCATCACAGCAACCACCACTTTGATGAAAAATCAATTCACCATTTTCCTTTTTTAGTTTTTCTATAATCTCAATAGCTTCAGGTGTTGCACTAACTCTTGCAGTAGCCATTAAAAGAATCCTAATGGATTTTTATCATAAGAAGTTAATACATTTTTAGTATGTCTATAAGCATTTAACATCATCATATGTGTTTCTCTACCAATACCAGATTTTTTATATCCACCAAATGATGCATGAGATGGGTATAAGTGATAACAATTCGCCCACACTCTACCAGCTTCTATACCTCTAGTCATTTTTTGCATTTGATGTACATCTCTAGTCCATACTCCAGCTCCAAGACCATATAAAGTATCATTTGCAATAGTAAGTGCTTCATCTTCATCTTTAAATGTAGTTACACTTAATACTGGTCCAAAAATCTCTTCCTGGAAGATTCTCATTTTATTATTACCTTTAAATACTGTAGGTTTGATATAAAATCCATCTGGATGAGCAGGATTATCAAATGATTCACCACCTATTAGAAGTTCTGCTCCTTCATCTTTACCAATATTTACATAATGCAAGATTTTTTCATACTGATCTTTAGAAGCCTGTGCTCCCATCATAGTAGAAGCATCAAGAGGGTCACCTAATTTAATAGCTTCAATTCTAGCTAAACATTTTTCCATAAATTTATCATAAATTGATTCTTGAATCAATGCACGTGATGGACAAGTACAAACTTCACCTTGATTAAATGCAAACAATACAAGACCCTCTATTGCTTTATCTAAGAATTCATCATCTTTATCCATAATACTTTCAAAGAATACATTTGGAGATTTACCACCAAGTTCTAGTGTTACAGGGATAATATTTTCAGATGCATATTGCATAATAAGTCGCCCTGTTGTTGTTTCACCTGTAAATCCTACTTTTCTAATATCTGGATGAGTGGCTAGTGGTTTACCAGCTTCTGGACCAAATCCATTTACAATATTTATAACTCCAGCTGGTACTACATCTTGAATTACTTCCATCATCATTAAAATTGATATAGGAGTCTGCTCTGCAGCTTTTAATACTACACAGTTACCTGCAGCTATTGCTGGAGCTATTTTCCATGCAGCCATAAGAAGTGGGAAGTTCCAAGGAATAATTTGTGCTACAACTCCTAGAGGCTCATGTATCTCTTGAGATACTGTATTTGCATCAAGATCAGTTACTGTTCCAGACTCACCTCTAATTACACTTGCAAAATATCTAAAATGATCAATAGTAAGTGGTAAATCTGCATTTATAGTTTCCCTAATAGCTTTACCATTATCCCAAGTTTCAGCAGTTGCTAAAAGTTCAAGATTTTCTTCAATCTTATCGGCAATTTTATTTAAAACTACACTTCTCTCTGTCGCTGAAGTTTTACCCCATGTTTCAAAAGCTTTGTATCCAGCTGCCACTGCTACATCTATATCTTTTGTATTAGATTGAGCTACTTTAGCTATAAGCTTATCATCAATTGGTGAAAAATCTTCAAAATATTTTCCATCTACTGGTGCTACCCACTCTCCACCTATAAAGTTTTCATAAGTGCTTTTAAAATTTGGTCTTTCATATGCCATAGTAATCCTTTTTGATTTTAATATTTTATCAATGTCGATAAAGTAATAAATATTTTGCCATAGAAAAGTAAATAAAGTCAACGATTTAGTATGTAAATTTAGTAATTTTTTTTTACATATATATAACATAAATTTATAAATCTAAAATTTAAATTACCTATAGAAACATTAAATTTATTTATACACTTTATCATCGATTTAAAACACATAAAATAAGTACATTTTAGATATAATCGCACATTTAAATTTATAACCATAGGAAAATAAAATTTGTTAAACTTTAAAGAGACATTTATAGGAACTTCAGCAAAAAATGATATTTTATCTGGACTTGTTGTTGCAGTTGCACTGGTACCTGAAGCTATTGCATTTAGTTTTATAGCAAATGTAAGCCCAATAGTTGGATTATATGCTGCATTTATACTTGGATTTATCACTGCACTTATGGGTGGAAAACCAGGTATGATAAGTGGTGCAACAGGATCTGTTGCAGTTGTGTTAGTTGCAGTAAGTATTCTAGCTAAACAAACACTTGAAGCTCAAGGTATAAGTGGTGATGCTTTATCATTTGGTATTGTTCAGTATATTACACTTACAGGTGTAATAGCAGGACTTATACAAGTATCTATTGGAGCTTTTAGATTAGGTAAGTTTATCCGTCTTGTTCCCCAACCTGCACTTCATGGATTTGTCAATGGATTGGCAATAGTTATTGCTATGAGTCAATTAAAATTTTTGGATAATGCAAATATAACTATGTATGCTATTATTGTTGGAACTATGGCAGTGATGTATATTTTACCTAAATTTACTGATGCCATTCCATCTGGGTTAGTGGCTATTATAGGATTTACTTTATTAGTTTATTTTACTCAACTACAAACTACACTAGTAGGAGATTTAGCAAATCTTAGCCAATTTAAAGGTGTATTACCATCTTTTCATGTATCAGATGTATTACTAAATCCTGATGCTATTTTAATGGTATTACCTTATGCTGTTATTGTTTCACTTGTTGGTGTTATAGAGTCACTTTTGACTCTATCAGTATTAGATGAAATAAGTGGAAAAAGAGGTAGCGCAAATCAAGAATGTATTGCACTTGGATGTGGAAATATCACAAGTGGATTTTTTGGTGCAATGCCAGGATGTGCTATGATTGGACAATCAATTATCAACTACACAAGTGGCGGGCTTGGAAGATTATCTAGTTTAACTGCAGCAGTTGGATTACTTGTACTAGTTGTAAGTTTAACTGATATTTTAAATATCATCCCAATTGCTATTTTAGTTGGTATTATGTTTATGGTTAGTATTGGTACCTTTGAGTGGAGTAGTTTTGCAAGAATTACTAAAATGCCACGAAGTGATGCTTTTGTATTACTTACTGTTACTATTATTACAATATTTGCAGATCTTGCTATGGCTGTAATTGCTGGAGTTATTATATCTGCCCTTGTATTTGCTTGGAAACACGCGCGAGTAACTGCACGAACACATATAGAAGATGATGGTGTAAAAGTTTATGATTTTGATGGTCCATTATTCTTTGGAAGTGTAACATCATTTAATGAACAGTTTGATATCAATAATGATCCTGATATGGTAGTACTAGATTTTAAAGATGCAAGAGTGATGGATATTAGTGGTGTTGAAGCAATTGATGCTATTACAAAAAAATATCTTGAATTAAATAAAACTATTAAAATAAGACATTTAAGTAATGAATGTAAATCTATTATGAAAAATGCCGGTCAATTTTGTACATTTGAAGAAGATGATCCAAATTATAAAGTAGCGTATGACTATTAAGTCTATATAATATTTTCAAATATAAAAAAAGCCTAGTTGGAAAACCAACTAGGCTTTTTCATATTTAGTAACGTGATTAATATAATCCAAATTTCGAATCAGATTTTTTAAATAAAACTCTTAAGTTATCATCTTTATCGTAAAACACTTTAAAGGTATGATCACTAGCTTTTAGTTCATCTAAAGCTTCTTCAATATCCATTGGTTTATAAGAATCTAATCTAACAGGCACAATTTCTTCATCAAATTCAGCTAATTGAGTAGCTACTACATCATCTGTAGCAACATCAGCAGCTTCACTTAATTTTGTAGCATTGTGTGATTTAATTTTGTCAGCATGTCGTCTTAAAATTTTAGATACTCTATCTACAGCTATATCAATAGCAGCATATAGATCTTTATCTTTTTGTTTTACAACAATTGTATCAAGATGAGCAACATTTAATGTAAACTCAAATGAAAAAGCATGTTTACCATGTTTTTCTTCTTTTGAAATAATAGAATTAACAGATATAATATCTAAATTATATTTTTTAAATACTTCAATAGAACTTTCTACATGATTTTTGATCGCATCTGTTAAATCGATGTGTCTTCCTACAATACTTGTATTCATCACAAACTCCTCTTATAAAATTATTTTGTCACTGCCTAATTGTATCGAATGTAAATATAATTTTATATTAAAATTTCACGATTTCCTTTGATATTTGGCGAAGAAAGAACTCCAGTTAACTCAAGTTGTTCCACTATGGTTGCAGCACGGTTATATCCAATTCTAAGTTTTCTTTGAAGATAACTAATTGAACTCTTTCTATCCTCTAAAACTACTTTTTTTGCATCTTCATAAAGTTCATCAAGATCACCCATATCTGAACTATTTTTTGAACTAGATCCAACACTTGATTCTATTCTTTCTTTTAAAAAGCTCAAATCATAATCAGCTTCTCTTTGTGATTTCAAAAACTCTACAAGCTGATCTATCTCTTTTTCACTACTCCATGGTGCATGTATACGAACAAGTCCCGTCATCCCTGGAGGTGTAAAAAGCATATCTCCACGACCAAGTAATGACTCTGCACCCATAGAATCAAGGATAATCTTACTATCTACTTTTTGCCCTACTCTATAACTAATACGACTAGGAAGATTTGCTTTAATAAGTCCTGTTACTACATCAACACTTGGTCTTTGTGTTGCAACTATTAAGTGAATACCACTAGCTCGTGCCATTTGCGCAAGTCTTGCTACAGAAATTTCTACCTCTTTTCCACTTGTCATCATAAGATCAGCTAACTCATCAATTATAATAACTATATATGGCAATGCTTCAAAACCTTCAGTTTGAGCTTTTTCATTATACCCTTCTATATTTTTAGTTCTAGTTTGACTCATAAGGGTATATCGTCTTTCCATCTCACCAACCATATTAGCTAAAGCGTTAATTGCTTCTTTTGGTTTTGTAATAACGGGAGTTAAAAGATGAGGAATATCATTGTACATAGAAAACTCAAGCATTTTTGGATCTATCATAATTAATTTTAAATTATCTGGAGAATTTTTACACAACAATGATAATATCATTGAGTTTATCCCTACACTTTTTCCAGATCCTGTAGTTCCTGCTATAAGTAAATGTGGAAGTTTTTTAAGATCAGTTACAAATGGTTTACCAACTATATCTTTACCTAATACCATAGTTAAAGGTGATTTTGCATGTTGAAATATATCACTTTGTAAAATCTCTTTTATATAAATAGTTTCAAGTTCATCATTTGGCACTTCTATACCAACAACATCTTTACCAGGAATTGGAGCTTGAATACGAATAGTTTCAGCTTTTAGTGCCATAGCTAAATCATCTTGAAGATTTAATATTTTTGATACTTTTACATTTGGTGCAGGTTTAAATTCAAAAGTTGTAACCACAGGACCTGTATATGTTCTTACTACATCACCATCAATTTTAAACATCAATAATTTTTCAAGAAGATCTTTAATTTTTTGATCAATCAATGCTTCATTTATTTTGTTCTTTTTTATTTTTGGAGGATCTTGAAAAAACTTCAATGGTGGCAATTTAAAATCTTTTGGTTTTTCAATATCACCAAGTTCTATCTCATCTTGTAATTTTTTATTCTCTTCAAGTTCTTCAACAATTACTGAAGACAATGTAGTATCTGGCTCTTTTACCTCTTCAATTATAGGTTTTGAATTTACAGGTTCTAATACTATTTCAGCAGTATCACCATGCTCTGTTACAACTACTTTTTGCTCAACTGGTTCAATTGTTGGTTCAACTCTTTTTTGTCTAATTCCAGCAGTTTTAACTACTGTTTTTTTAGGCTCTTTTTTTACTGGTTTTATTTTTTTGGGTTTTGGATTTGGTTTTAATTTTTTAAATGTATTTATAATATTATCTATTAATTGATCTTTCGTATCATCAAAAGCTACCATAAAAAATACTATACACCCTATCACAACAAATAATACAAGACCTGCTTTTCCTATATATGGAGCTATAAAATTCACAATTGTAGAACCTATAATACCAGCATCTTTATCAAATATCAAAGCTTGAAGTATTAGTAAACACAAAAGTAATAAAATTGATGTTAATACTTTAAATATAATATCTTTAATACTATTATTAGTAAAATTTACTAAAATTAATGGATATAAAAATATCAATAAATAAGCATAAGATAGATATCCAAAATAATCTTGTGAAAATGTAGCGAATATTGATCCAACTTTTCCAACTTCAGTTAAAGTTGAACTAAAAATTGCATATTGAAAATATACAAGTATAAAAAACAATACCAAAGAGGTGATTTTTTTAGCTATGACAAGTCCTTTTTATTTTATAAGTTTTGCAATTTTCCCTTGCAATCTAAGCCAAGATCTATGCTCAAACAGTGGGAATCCTGCCCATTGTTTATTTGGCTCTTTTATAGTTTTTGTTACTCCACTTTTTGCACTAATAGTTGTAAATGGTGCAATCTCAAGATGACCTGCTACTCCACTTTGAGCTCCAACCACTACATATTGTTTAAGTACAGATGATCCTGCAAATCCACATTGCCCTGTGATTATACACCCTTTGCCTATTTGACAATTATGTGCTATATGTACAAGATTATCAATTCGTACACCATCTTCAATAACAGTTGAACTAAAAGCAGCTCTATCTATTGACGTGTTTGATCCAATCTCTACATCATTTCCAATAGTTACATTTCCATTTTGATATATCTTGATATATTTTCCATCATTTGTTGGAGCAAATCCAAAACCATCACTTCCTATAACAGTTCCAGCGTGAATAATACAATCATCTCCTATAGTACAATCTCTATATATACTTACATTTGCATATATAATTGTATTTGATCCTATAGTTACATTTGAACCTATTACAACACCATCTAAAATAGTACAATTATCGCCTATAGTTGTATTTTTTCCTATACTTACATTTGGCATAATTGTACAATCTAGTCCTATAACTGGATCAGCACCATCTAAATCTACAATTTTAGGAGCAAATGATTTTGAAAGTTTTGCTAAATTAATATATGGTGAATCGCATACAAGAGCAACCGTTCCATTTGGAACTTCATCTTTAAATTGTTCTTGAACCAAAACTGCAGCAGCTTTTGTTTGTTTTAGAAGATGTATGTATTTTTTATTTTCTAAAAATGTTATTTGTGAAGGAGTAGCTTCATCAAGTGAATTAAGTGCAGTAATATTTATATCACTATTGCACTCAATTCCTAAAGGTTGGACTAAATCACTAAGTTTCAATTTATCGTTCCATTGCTACTACACCACTTCTTACTATTTCTAGTGGTTTAAATTTTTCTATTACTTTTATAAAGTTTGCAATTCTTGATGGTGAATCAGTCGCAGATATAACAATAGCTTCATCTGTAACATTTTGAATTGCACCATTATATGCACGTGCGATTACATCTATATCACTCAAATGCTGGTCTAATGGTATTTTAATCAAAACAGTATCTTTTTCAATCACATTTTTATGTTCAATTACTTTTAATACTGGCACTAATTTATTTAATTGCTTAACAATCTGATCTATAACTCTACTACTTCCATTTGTAATAATTGTGATTCTTGAATACTCACTATTTGGAACTGGTGCTACAGTCAAACTATCAATATTGTATCCTCTAGCTGAAAATAAATCAACTATTCTACTTAAAACAGATTCTTTATTTATAACTATTACAGATAAAACTTCTCTTTTTTCTACACTATTATAAAATTCGTGAAAATCGTTCATTATTTATCTCCTAATAAAAGCATCTCATCTAAAGAATGCCCATTTGGTACCATAGGTAAAACTTCTTCTCTTCTATCAATAATAACTTCAATAAATGCAACTTTATTTGATTTTACTGCATCATCAAGTGCTTTATCAAACTCTTCTTTTGTATGAACCTTATAACCTACTCCACCCATTGATTCACTTAACATTTTAAAATCAGCTTGTGTATCAAGAATAGTTTCTGCTAATCTATCTTCATAGAATCTAGTTTGCCATTGTCTTACCATTCCAAGATAATTATTATTCAAAATAATATTTATATGTGGAAGATTATATTGAGTACAAGTGATAATCTCTTGAATATTCATCATTATAGATCCATCACCAGTAAAGTTTATAGAAATTTTATCTGGATTTGCTCTTTTAACACCCATTGCAAATGGAAGTCCAACACCCATAGTACCCAAACCACCACTAGTCATAAATTGTCTAGGATAATTAAATGGATAAAATTGCGCTGTCCACATTTGATGTTGTCCAACATCTGTAGAGATTAAAGCTTTATCACCTAATAATTCTCCTGTTCTTTTTATAACCCATTGAGGTTTTAATCTATCTGAATCTTCAATAAATCGTAAAGGATGTTCTTTTTGATACTCTTTTAAAGTCTCAACCCAAGCAGAGTAATCATTAAATTTAAAATCATGAGAATGCTCAATAAATTGTTTAATAACTACAGCTAAATCTCCAACAATAGGAAAATTTGGTTTAACAATTTTTGCTATACTTGCTGGATCTATATCTACATGAATAATTTTTGCATTTTTTGCAAAAACATCAAGTCTTCCAGTTACCCTATCATCAAATCTTGCTCCAAAACAAATAATCATATCTGTTTGACTCATAGCCATATTAGCTGCATATTCTCCATGCATACCCAACATACCAAATAAGTATTCATCATCACTTCTCATAACACCTCGTGCCATAAGTGTTTCAACTACAGGTATTTTTGTATGATGAACTAAATTTCTAATATCTTCATAACAATTTGAAAGTACAGCCCCACCACCAATATAAAATAATGGTTTTTTTGCTTCACTTATTGCTTTTATAGCATTTTTAATCTGTCTAACATTACCTTTTATTGTTGGCTTATATGTAGGTAAATCCCATTCTTTAGCATAATCAAATTCAGCAATATTAGCTGTAACATCTTTTGGTAAATCAATATGAACTGGACCTGGTCTTCCAGATCGTGCAATATGAAATGCAATTTTTAATACTCTATTTAAATCTTTTACATCATTTACTAAAAAGTTATGTTTTGTACAAGATCTACTAATACCAACTGCATCTATTTCTTGAAAGGCATCAGTACCAATCACAGCAGTTGGAACTTGTCCACTAATTACAACCATTGGGATAGAATCAGTATAAGCTGTAGCTAATCCTGTAACTGCATTTGTAAATCCAGGTCCACTAGTAACTATAGCAACACCAACTTCTCCACTACTTCTTGCATAAGCATCTGCTGCATGTACTGCAGCTTGTTCATGTTTTGTTAATATATGTTGAAAATAATTTTGTTTGTATATTTCATCATAGACATTCATGATTGCCCCTCCAGGGTAACCAAAGACAACTTCTACACCCTCTTGGTTTAATGCTTCTATAACCATTTGTGATCCGGTCATTTTCATGAATAATTCTCCTATGTATTTTTTAGAACAATTATATTATCTAATAATTGTTTAATATCTTATTAGATTAATATAAATATTATTTATAAGCTTAATAGTAAATTTAACATCTAATCTTTATATTTTTTGTAGTTTTTCACCTGCCATTTAATACCTTTGTATTTAAGTCTATTTTTCAATCTTCTTACCTTTTCTATATCTTTCATATTCATATCAAGATTAGTGTGCTCTATATCATCACCTTGACTAAGGGTAATATTATCAGCTTTATTAAGCTTGATTTGTTGGGATTTAAATACACTTCTATGCCCTGTAATTAAAAATGCAATTACAACACTAAGCCCTGCATAATTTGCCATATGAACTCCAAAAAGTTCAACTGCCATAATAATTGAAGCAATTGGAGCATTTGTAGTTCCTGCTAATACACTTACAAATCCTAGCGCTGAAAATAGTAAAATATGATCACCAATAAGGTGTCCAAACATAGTTCCACTAGTAGTTCCTACATAAAATATTGGTGTAATAATACCACCACTTCCTCCAGCTCCCAAAGTCAAAGAGGTAAAAATGGTCTTTAAAATAAAATCATACCAATGAATATCTGCTGCAGCCGTACTTAAACTAGGATCAAGCGCATCACTTATAGTATCAAGTCCTAGACCCAAATATTTGTCACTTAAAAAATATGAAATAATTACCATAATAAGCCCAGTAGTAAACGCTTTGAGATATTTATTATAATCTATTTTAGAGATCCATTCTTCTATTTTATTAACTGCAGTTATAAAACTATCTGATACCAAACCAAAGAAAATACCAGCAATAACAACTTGAAATATAAGTGTTAAATCAACTTCAAAAGCTCTATAAAGATTTATATCGTAGTATGGATAAGTAGTACCTAGTACTTGTGCTGTTGTAAATGCTACAAATCCAGCAATAAATGATGGAAGTAGCACATCATACATAATTACTCCAACAATAAGTACTTCAATACCAAAGATAGCCCCAGCAACAGGTGTACCAAATATTGAAGCAAAACCAGCACTAATACCACATATTACAAGTTTTTTTCTATCTTTTTTTGAAAATTTAAATAATGTTGCAACAAAAGATGCTGCTCCCGCTCCAATTTGTGCACCAGGGCCTTCTTTTCCTACTGAACCACCAGAAAAAATAGTAACTATTGTTGCAATAAGTTTAATTGGTACAACTTTTATATTTATATATCCATCTTTTTTATGAACTGCTTCAATAACTTTTTCAGTACCATGTCCTGTAGCATTTTTTTCAAAAGTATTTATAATCCAAACAGTAAACATTAGAGCAAAAGGAAGTAAAAAATAATATGGAAATGGAAATATATTTTGAGCATCAACACTACCATGTAATATTTTTAAAAACAATGACATCAAAGCACCAATCATAATCCCAATAATTGTCGATAATATTAGCCATTTAATGACGCTAAAAAAGATGATAGTTTCTTCTGTGATATGTCTTTTCATGTTGCTTCTTAATAGAAAAAATAATTTATATACGAAGTTTAACAATATCTACCTTAGGATAATCATAATAAATAAGAAAAATTAATAATTCTCATTTAATTTTTGTTTTAGTATACATTTTGTATAATATATTAAATATGCCAAGGAGGATATAATGGAAATAAATAATATTAACCAACTAAATACTCTTGGAACATCTCAGCAAAATTCACTAGAAAGAATTGCTACAGGATTATCAATAAATGATGCTGCTGATAATGCTGCATCACTTTCAATAGCTGATAGTTTAAAAATTCAAAGAAGTGAATTAGCACAATCTTTAGAAAACTTAAACAGTGGTATTGCAGCAACAACTATTGCAGATAAAGCTATTGACTCTCAAATTGATATTTTATCAGATATGAGAACAAAAACTTTAGAAGCAATGAATGGGTCAACTTCAGCCCAAGCAAAAGATTCTATTCAAAATGAATTACAAAAAATGATGGATGATTTTCAAAATATTGCTTCATCTACTACTTTTGCAAATCAATCACTTTTAACAAATCAAAGTGGTGATGCACAATTTAATGTTGAAACTGCAGATAATACAACATCAATAATTTTACCATCTACAGATACTATTGGAGAAGAATTACAAACATTACTAAATGATTTTAGTTCTGATGGATTAACAAATATTCTTAATAAAATTGATTCAAGTGTAGATCAACTTCAAAATATACAAAGTGATTTTGGCTCAGCTGCACAACAAATGCAAAGTGAAGCGAGAAATACAATTAGCTCACAAGTAAATATGGCAAGAGCGAACTCAAGCTTAACAGATATTGATTTTGGAGCAGAAATTACAGATTTTAGTAGAAGTAATATTATGTCGCAAGTTGGATATTTAGTAGCAACACAAGCAAATGCAGTACAAGAACAAAGTGTAAGGTTATTATCATAAAACTTAAACTCTTTTATATCTTCTAAGTTGTTATGGAAGAGGAAAAAACTTACAAATTAAGTGGTGTACTTAAAAAAGTTCTTTATTTTAATGAAGAAACTAATTATACAATTGGTGTATTAGAAAACAATCAAAAATTTTGTGGACAATATTTTGACACTCATCTTGAAAAACTTGAAGGTGAAGAGATACTTATGAGTGGTAATTGGATTACTCATAAAAAATATGGTGTTCAATTTGAATTTACTACACTTCAAATAAAAGAAGCTGAGCTATTTTTCTTTCTTACAAAAATTGTAAAAGGTGTAGGTAAAAAAACTGCAAAAGACTTACTAAAACAATTTACAGAAGAAGAATTAATAAAAATCTTAAATGAAAAACCAGCAAGATTACTTGAGTGCAAAGGGATAAAAGAAAAAAAACTAACAACTATAGTATCTTCATGGAATAAATTTAAGCACTTAAGAGAGCTAGGCACATTTCTAGGTAAATTTGGAGTTACTAGTAATCTTATAAATAAAATATATTCCCATTTTGGTGAAGTTGAAAATCTAATTGAAAAAATACAGAATAATCCATACATACTAATATCTATAAAAGGGATAGGATTTAAAAGAGCTGATGAAATTGCTTTATCTTTAGGAATAGATAAACAAAGTGATTTTAGAGTACTTGCTTGTATTAACCATACATTAAAAGAACATTGTGACAACAATGGAAATAGTTCAATTCATAAAGATATTTTATACAAACTTTTAGATGATACTTTACATTTCAATAATGAACAACATATACTATATGAAAAAAATATTACCACATTAGTAGCAAATGAAGAGATATATCAAACAACAAAAGATAGATATGCTCCATCGATGCTATATTTTGCAGAAAAAAATATTTTAAACTTTTTTCAAAATAGGGCAAATAAACCTATTTCAAAACCTATAATAAAAAATTTTGATACTTATATAGAAAATAAAGAAAAAACTCTTGGATTTACTCTAAGTGATGAGCAAAAAAAAGCAGTACAAGTTATAAATGAAGGTCATAGTTGTTTATTTTTAATAGGTTACGCAGGAACTGGTAAATCTACTTCAAGTAGAGCTATCCTTGAACTCCTTGAAGAAAAATTTTCTTACAATGATATCATTTGTACCGCTCTTAGTGGTATTGCTGCACAAAGGATTAGTGAAACTACAGGATATGAAAGTACAACAATTCAATCAATGCTTATGAAACAAGAACAAAAAGATTCTGATTATTTTGATTATAAGGTTATACTTATGGATGAAGCATCTATGGTAAATAGTGTCACTTTTTATAAAATAATATCAAAACTTCATGATAATACTATATTTATCATTGTTGGAGATGATGGACAACTTCCGGCAATTGGAGCTGGAAATATATTAGGGGATGCAATTAAATTTAACTTATGTCCAATAGTTAAACTTACCAAAATTTATAGACAAAATGAAAATCAAGCAATTGCAGTTATTGCAAATGAGATAAGACAGGGTAATGTTCCACTATACGATGAAGAATACGAGGATTTTAAGTTTATAGATGTCTCACTAAGTAATCATTATGCACTAAAAAATAGCTCATCTTCAAATGAATATAGCGACCTTAGAACACAAAATTCAATGCAAATACTAAATAATATTTTAAATATTGCAAGTACTTATATAGCTCCTTTTTATGAACATATTAAAAATAAAGAGATAACCCAAGCATTAACACTTTTTCAAGTAATTACACCTATGAAAAGTGGAGTATTAGGTGTAGAAAATATAAATATACATATGCAAAAACTTTTTAATCATTCAAAAGGAAAACCACTTAAAACAAAGCTTTATGAGTATAAATTAAGTGATAAAGTTATACATATTAAAAATGAAAATATGCAAGCTCAAACTATGCATATGTATAAATCTAATAGTACTGAATTTATTGAGAAAAGAGTGTTTAATGGACAGTTGGGTTTAATTATAAAAATAGACTTTGAACAAGAAAAAACTATTATTTTATATCCAAATGATGATATGGTAGTATTTTATGATTTTGATGTTATGGATAATCTACTCTCACTTGCATATTGTTTAACCATACATAAAACTCAAGGTATGGAATATAACACTGCTTTGATACCTATGAGTTTTTCACATTATATTATGCATAATACGAAGCTTTTATACACTGCAATTACAAGAGCTAAAAAGATGTGTTATGTAGTTGGTGAACAAGATGCATTTAAAAGTGGATGTAAAAAACTTGAAATTACCAAAAGAGAATCTGTTATAAACGATCTATTATCATGAAATTAAATTTACAAAACAATTCTACACAAGAGATACTACAACATATGAGTAGCATTGATTTAACTACAAATGAGATTGTAGAAATATCAATTACTCAAAATGATTTAGATAATATTGGATATAAATCATGGGTTGATTTTGCTCAAATATTTTATTTAAAGATGTTAACTCCACACTTAGAAAATGATATTATAATATTAAAATTTCAAAAACTAGACACGTCAAACTCTTTTCATAAAAATAAAACATTATCAAATGAAAAATACGGAGTTGATAGCGAATTTTTTGATATAGATAAAACAAACTATTTTTCATTTGTACACTATTATACAAAAGCACTTGAATTTATAAATATAAAACAAAAACAAAGAATTTTAAACCTTGGTATAAACAAAGGTGATGAATTTAAAGTTATTAAAAATATGCTAAATAATGAAAACTTATCAAATAAGGAATTTATTGGTATTGATTATTCTCAATCTATTATTGACTATGCCCAAAATAATTTCACAACATCAAACTTTAACTTTTTATGTCATGATATAAATAAACTTGAAGAATTAAACTTAGGAAAATTTGATCTAATCATATCTATAGGAACTTTGCAAAGTAGTAATATTAATTTTAAAACTGTATTTATGAATCTTTATCAAAATTATTTAGAAAAAGATGGTTCTATTATTTTAGGATTTCCAAATTGTAGATGGATAGATAAACAAATGATTTACGGAGCAAAAGCTCCAAACTATAATTTTCCAGAAATGAGCCTTGTAATTAAAGATATATATTTTTGTAAAAAATATCTTCAACAAAAGAAATATAGAGTAACAATAACAGGAAAAGACTACATTTTTTTAACTGCAAGAAAAATTAAATAATTTTAGAAAAAATTTAACCATTTACAAAGGCTAATTTATGTAATATATCTGAAAAAATTTGAGGATTATTTTATATGATTACATGGATGCAACGGCACAAAAAATGGCTTATAACTACAATATGGATAAGTACTATAGCATTTGTAGGTGCTGGTTTTGTTGGATGGGGAAGCTATGATTTTGGAAAATCACAAGGCGCAGTAGCAGTTGTAGGCGATAAAGAAGTTAAATTTTCTGCTTTACAAAACGAATATAATAATATTTACAACCAATATGCAAAAATGTTTGGAAACCAATTTAATAAAGAGATGGCAGATAAATTTAAACTACAAGATGTAGCTTTAGATACTATTATCCAAAAATATTTATTACTAAATTATGCACAAGATTTAGGTTTAGATGCTACAAAAAAAGATATTGCAAAAGAATTAGTTCAAATGAAAGCATTTATTGTAAATGGTAAATTTGACAAAGCAACATATATCAAAGTTTTAAATCAAAATAGAACAACACCAGCAGAATTTGAAGAAAGAATAAAAGAAGATATCATTCTTAAAAAAGTTCAAAATCTATTTTTAGTTGATACAACTAAAAATGAATTAGTAAGTCTAAGCAGACTATTTATGCTAGAAGATGAATTAAAATTAAAAATTATTGATGGTAATACTTTAAATCCACAAATTACAGATGAAAAGATAAAATCATATTGGGAAAAAAATAAAACAAAATATATGTCTGAACCATCATATGAGATTCAAACTTACACAACACCAATAGATAATACAAAACAACATAGTGCAGAAGATATCAAAGCATACTATGATACAAATAAATTTGACTATACTAAAGAAGATGGAAAACTTCAAACTTTAGAAGAAGCAACTCCTAAAATTAATTTTGATTTAAATGCAAAGGCTAGTAAAAAAGTTGCTTTAAAAGCATATTTAAAACTTAAAAAGAATACAAAAGAGTTTACAAATACTACAACTTTATTTGAGAGTAAATTTCCATACAATGCAGAAAATATCCAAAATATTAAAGATGCAAAAGTAGGAACAGTATTAAAACCTTTTGTATACAATAAAGAGTTTATTATTGTAAAACTAGTAAAAAGAATAAAACCACAACCTTTAAATTTTGAGCAATCAAAAGAGCTAGCAAAAATAGATTTGGCAAAATCACTTAAATCTATGGCACTTCAAGATGAAGCTAATAAGGAATTAAAAAACTTTACAGGAACAAATATAGGGTTTATATCAAGTAAATCAGCTGATAAAATTCAAGGTCTTGATTTAACTGAAGCTCAAGAGTTCCTAACTAAGCTATTTACAACAACTAAAAAAACTGGTATTATTATGGTAAATAATAAAGCTATTGTATATGAAATTTTACAAAGTAGATTTGGTGATGATCTATTAGCAAAAGAAGATACTATAAAAAATTCTATACAGGGTCTAAAAAACAATGAAATTATGAAAAACTTAATAGACAAATTAAGAATGCAATACGAAGTTTATTCATATAAAGATCAAGGAAAATAAATTGTCAAATACTATTTTAGCAATCGATATAGGTACTATAAATGTTACTGCTGTTATTGCAAAAAATGATTATGACACTATTAATATTTTAGGTACTGGTACAGCTCCTAGTGAAGGAATCAACAAAGGTTCAATAATAAATATTGATAAAGCAAGTAGTTGTATAAAAGCAGCTGCAGATAGTGCAAAAAGAAGTTTTGGTCAAGATGTAGATGAAACTATTGTATCAATATCTGGTACATATACTAGAAGTATTAGAAGTTTTGGATCTATAAATATTCCAAATGGTCAAATTACACCAAATGAGATAAAACTAGTCCTTGAAACTGCACTTTATAATTCTACAATAGTACCTGATTATGAAGTGATACATGTAATTCCTATATATTTTAAAGTTGATGATGCAAATGAAGTTAAAAACCCATTGGATATGAATGGATCTAGACTTGATGTATCTGTATTTATTGTAACAGCAAGAAAGACTGCACTTATAAATATTCAAAGTGCTTTATCAAATGCTAATATCGAAGTTACAAATTATGTATTAAGTGGTTATGCTTCAGCTTTATCTGTACTAGAAGATGAACAAAGAAATTTAGGTGTTGCAGTAATTGACCTTGGTGGTAGTACTACTGAAGTTTCACTATTTAAAGGTAATGCTATTATATATAATGACTTTTTACCAATAGGTTCTGTTAATATCACAAAAGACCTTTCTATTATGTTGCATACTCCTATGAATGCAGCTGAAGAGATCAAAACAAAATATGGTTCACTAATTCCAATTGATACAACTGATACAAATAGTATAAAAAGAATAAAAATTCCAATGATTGGAGATGAACAAAATTTATCAGAACAATCACTTGATAGAATCGGATTAATCATTCATGCAAGAGTTGAAGAGACGTTAGGTATGATAAAAGAAAATATGTATTCAAGTGGTATAAATGAAACTATAAATGCAGGAATTGTACTAACAGGTGGTATGAGTAAACTTCCTGGTATCAAACAACTTGCTAGTGCTATTTTTGGAGATATCCCTATTAAAGTTTCAAATCCATTTAATATCAAAAATGGATGGATGAGTTTTGATGATCAAACTATGGCAACTATTGTTGGACTTATCTTTTATGGTTTAAATAAGAATACAACATTTGAACTTGATTCAAATAGAAAACTAAGATACTATAAACAACAACCAAGACCAGCTGTTGCCCAATCAAATGTAAATAATACAGTTCAAAAGCAAACTGCACAACAACAAGCAGCTATAAAACAATCTCCAACTCAAACAACACAGCAACAAAAGGTACAAAAACCAATTCTTGAAGAAGATACAGGTTTAGGAATAACACTAAAAAAAGAGGATAAATCAAAGGGTGGTTTATCTAAATTTTTTACAAAAATATCGGAGTGGTTTTAATGAGTAATGATCTATTTGACCCACATAATATAAAAGTAAAGATGCCAAATCAGACACTTGGAGATAATGTTGCTAAAATAACTGTTGTAGGTGTTGGTGGCGGAGGCTGTAATATGATTAATCATATGATTGTAGAAGGTACTCCAAAAATAAATCTTATATCAGCTAATACAGATCAACAAGTTCTAAATATCTCTAAAGCACCACTAAAAATCCAACTAGGAAAAGTTTTAACTAAAGGCTTAGGAGCAGGTATGAAACCAGAAATTGGTAGAGACTCTGCATTAGAAAGCTATGATGATATTAAAGAAGCTTTAGTTGGATCTGATATTGTATTTATTGCTGCTGGACTTGGTGGTGGAACAGGAACTGGGGCTGCAGCAATTATTGCAAGTGCAGCAAAAGAAGTGGGTGCATTAACAGTTTCAGTTGTAACTAAACCATTTGCATTTGAAGGTAAGAAAAGAGCAGGACTTGCTAATCTTGGACTAGAAGAGATTAAAAAAGTAAGTGATTCGATAATTGTAATTCCAAATGATAGACTACTAGAAAGTGTTGACCATAATATTGGTATGAAAGATGCATTTAGAATTGTTGATAATGTATTGTATCAAGCAGTTAATGGGGTAAGTGAAGTTATATTAAACCCTGGAAACTCTGATATTAACACTGACTTTGCCGATGTTAAAACAATTATGCAACACAAAGGTATGGCTCTTATGGGTATAGGTAGAGCTAAAGGGGAAGATTCAGCAAGACAAGCATTAAGCAATGCTATTGAATCACCACTATTAGATAAGATGCCTCTAACTGGAGCTAAAGGAATACTAATACATTTCAATGTAAATCCAAATGTATCTATGTTTGCTATTAGTGATGTTATGAATGATATTCATGATACTATTGATGGAAATGCTGAGATTATATTTGGTACAACTACAAGTGAATCATTAGATATTGATGAAGTAAAAATTACTATTGTAGCAACTGGATTTGATTCAAATAAAGATATGGAAGAACAAAGAAATAAAGAAGCACCAGCCAAATCAAAACCAAAACCAGGTGATGATAACTATATAGATATTCCTCCACTTATGAGAGATTATGTTGTTCGATATCCATTAGGATAATCGAACAAACTAAACTAAATACCTACTCTTCAAATATAACAACATCGTAAGAACTTTTTTTAATAACTAAGGCTTTACTATTTGGTACTATCCCATATTTATTTAACTCTCTTATTTTATCTTTATATTTACAAATTTCATTTTTTAAGATTTTATTTTCATGTTCTAATTTCAATATAAACTCAACGGCACTAAGATTTATACCTTTTTCTCTTGTAAGATATAATATCTCTTTGATTTGATCAATATCTCCTTGAGAATATAAACGGATTTTACCATTACTTCGAGAAGGTGTTACTAAACCTTCTCTTTCATATTGTCTAAGTGTCTGAGGATGAATATCAAGCATTTCTGCAACTACAGAAATCAAATATACAGGTTCATAATAACTTTTTTTCATATTAAGTCCTTATGATAAATCTGGTAATTTTTCTTCAAGCATTTTTACTAAATCTTCAGGTAAATCTTCTATTTTTGGTATAACAATATTTGCTTTTAAATATAAATTACCTTTAGCTTTAGTTTTTGCATTTGTTGCACCTAATTCTTTTACTCTAAATTTTTGATATTGTTTTGTACCTGCTGGTATTTTAAGTGTTATATCTTTATGTATTGTTTTAATTTTTACTTTTCCACCAAACATAGCATCTTTTAATGATACATCAAAATATTTAATTAAATCATCTCCATCTCTTTCATATTCTGGAGATGGAGCTACATTAATTTTAATCAATAAGTCACCTCTTTGTGAACCCATTGATTTACCTTTACCTTTAGCTCTAATTTTTTGACCATCTTTTACACCTTGAGGTATTTTAATATCAAAATTATCACCATTTACAGAGATATTGTGTTTACCACCTAGAATAGCTACATCAAATGGTATTGTAATTTGTGTTTGTAAATCAAGATCTGGCGGATTGTGTGTCGCACCACCAAAGCCTCCATGACCTCCAAAGCCTCCTTGTTCGAAGCCTCCAAAACCACCAAAGCCTCCTTGAGATGCACCTCCTGCACCTCCACCAAACATTTGTCTTAATATCTCATCTAAATCAACAGCTCCACCTTGATGACCTCTTGCGAAATCATGGAAATCTTGACCTCCAAACATATTATCACCAACTTGATCATATTGAGCTTTTTTCTCTTTATCACTCAATACTTCATATGCCGCATTAATCTCTTTAAATTTTTCTTCTGCAGCTGGATCTTTATTTACATCTGGATGATATTTTCTTGCTAATTTTCTATATGATTTTTTTATCTCTTCTGCTGTAGCATTTTCGCTAACTTCTAATGTTTTATATAAACTTTTTGCCATCTTTTTATCCTATAATATATAATATTTTAAACTTGAGTCGTATTATAGCATAAACTTGAGTGTATGTCAATCAATGTTGATATTTTTTTAGCACTCCATAATTAAAAGTGCTAATATTTTAAGCTTTTATATCTAAAATAGCATCTTGTGCAGCATTTTGTATGGAAATAGCATTTGCATTTGCAGCATATGCAATTGGCATTGCTATTTGTTCTGTAAGCATTTGTGCCATATCTGGATCAATTATATCTAGGTTACTTTCATCTATCATGACTTGTGTTGATACAGAAGCTTTAACCATCTGCATAGAGTTTTGTGCTAATTGATTTTGAATATTTAACATTGCTGTTTCATTATTTATTTGCATTTTCTTCCCCTTGCATTTGTAACTTCATTTTCATTAAATCAGCATGTAAAGAATTATTTGTTTCTTGAAGTTCAGAATTTTTTACTAGTTTTTCATAGTCATTATCTTTTATTATTGTAGTATCAGACACTTCAAACCTATCTTGTCTAGGTGAAACTATAGATAAATCACTCTTCCCCATATCTTTAATTTGGTCATAGTTAACAGCTGATTTTGCATAAACTTCCAATGATACTTGATGTCTATTAACCCACATATTTAATCCAATTTATAACGTTATTATTTTATATTACATCAATTTTTCTTTAATAGTTCTTAAGATAATTTAAGTACTTTTATTAGATAATAAATACAAGGAAACTAAAATGAGAAATATAATACTTCTATTCTTTGTTATTCACTCTATTCTTTTATCCTCTCAAGAAATAAAAATTGTTTATAATACAGATACACCTCCTCTTAAATTTACTGATAAAAACAACCAAGCAAATGGTATGCTTATTGATATATGGAGACTTTGGGCAAAAAAAAATAATCTAGAAATTAAATTTATAGAGGCATCTTGGGAAGATACAATAAAAATGATAAAAGATGGACGCGCTGATATTCATGCTGGAATATATTATACAAAGCAGCGTGATAAGTTTTTGGACTATACAAACAAACCTTTATATGAAAATAAAAGTTACTTTTTTTATAAAGATAATATTGAAAATATTCAATCTACTCAAGATCTAAAACCTTATGTTATTGGCATTGGTAATGGTTATCCTTCTACATATATGGATAAGAACTTTCCAAATTTCACATATAAAAAATATCAAAATAGTATTAAACTTAATGAAGCATTTAGTAATGATGAAATCAAAGTAATTTTATCTTCATTTCCTACACTTTTATACTATTTAAAACAGAATGATATCGATGAAACACAAATTAACTATTCTGATAATACAAAAGCTTACATAAAAAAATATTATGGTGCTGTAAAACAAAATAACAAAAAACTTTTAAAACTTATTAATAATGGTTTTTTAAAAATTTCAAATAAAGAATTAAAAAATATAGAATTAAAATGGACAAGAAATCTGCAAACCACTTATTTAAAGAATAAACAAAAAAATTCAAACTATATAGCACTACAACAAACATATTTAAAACAAAAAAAACAAATTACTATGTGTGTAGATCCAGCATGGATGCCTTTTGAAAGTATAAAAGATAAACAACATATAGGTATAGTTGCAGATATTTTTAAAGAGATCCAGAAAAATTTAATGATTCCAATAAAATTACTACCTACTAAAACTTGGAGCGAATCATTAGACAAAGCAAAAAATAGACAATGTGATATTTTATCTGCTGTTGCAATCACACCACAAAGAAAACAATATTTAAACTTTACAAAAACATATCTAAAATTTCCTCAAGTAATTGTTACAAGAGAGAATACTGATTTTATAGAAAACTTTGATGATATACTTCATAAAAAAATTGGTTCTAAAAAAAGTGCTGCTATTACAGAGTTGTTAAAATTAAAATATCCAGATATTAATCTAGTTGAAACAAAAGATGTAGAAGAGGCATTGTTTAAAGTTAGTAATGGAGAACTATTTGGTTTTGTAAATACAACTGCATCAATTAGTTATAATATATCAAGACTAGGATTAACAAATCTAAAAATTGCATCAAAAGTTGGTATTACCTATCATCTTAAAGTTGGGGTGAGAAATGATAATCAATTATTATTAAATATTATGAATACTGCCATTAGCAAACTAGATAAAACTAAAATTGAAGATATAAAACGAAAATGGCTAAAAATAAAAATTGATAAAATAGTGAACTATGCTTTATTATGGAAGATTATAATTGTATTTTTATTTATTTTATCAATTATTGGTATATTTATATGGAAACAAAATAAATTAAAAAAACTGCTTCAAGAGCAAAAATATGCATTTGAAAATATATTTGAAAAATCTACTGATCCTATTTTACTTATAGATAATGGAAATTTTATAGATTGTAATGAAGCCGCATTAAAAATTTTAAAAATAAAGAGTAAAGAACAACTACTAAACATACATCCTTCAAACTTAAGTCCAAAACTTCAACCAGATGGGCAAAATTCATTACAAAAAGCAAATCAATTAATGCAAGAAGCTGTAAATAAAGGATTTAGTCACTTTGAATGGGTACATACAAATGCTATTGGTGAAGATTTCTGGGTTGATGTTGTATTAACAAAAATTAATATAAATGATAAAGATATTATTCATGTATTATGGAGAGATATACAAAAAAGAAAAGAGATAGAGGCAAATTTAAATAAATTTTCTCAAATAATCCAACAAAGCCATGTATCTGTATTAATTACTAATCCAGATGGGCTTATAGAGTATGCAAACCCATATTGTTTACAAAAAATTGGCTATACACATGATGAACTATTAGGTAAAAACCCTAGAATATTTAAATCAAATGAGCATGAAGAAGCATTTTATAAAAAATTATGGGACACTATCACCTCTGGTCAGACATGGCAAGGAGATTTTTTAAATAAAACAAAATCAAATCAAACCATATGGGAACATACAGTAATTACACCTATATTTAATGAAGATGATGAAATCGTACATTATGCATCTATTAAAGAAGATATTACAGAGAAAAAAGAATTAGATAAAAAACTTATTATTGCTCAAAAAGATGCACACAATGCAAATAGAGCAAAATCAGATTTTTTAGCAAAAATGAGTCATGAAATACGAACACCAATGAATGCTGTACTAGGTATGTTGTACTTAGTTCAACAAACAAAACTAACATCATCACAAGAAAACTACATAAATAAGGCTTCAAATGCAGCTAATTCTTTATTAGGAATTATAAATGATATTTTGGATTTTTCAAAAATAGAAGCTAATAAACTAGAAATTAAAAAATCAGAATTTAATATAAATCAGTTAATTAGTGAATCACTAAGTGTTATGGGATTTAATGCTTCTAAAAATGAACTAGAATTATTATCATATTGTGATAGAGAGATTCCTTCAAATTTAATAAGTGATAAACTTAGAATAAACCAAATTTTAACAAATCTAATATCAAATGCTATTAAATTTACACTACAAGGTGAAATACTTGTAAGTGTTAAACTACTAAAACAAGTTAATGATAATGTGACCTTATTATTTTGTATAAAAGATAGTGGAATTGGGATATCAAGTGAAAATCAAAAGAAACTATTTACAGAGTTTTCACAAGTAGATAATTCTCAAACAAGATCATTTCAAGGCACTGGCTTAGGTTTAGCAATATCTGCTAAATTAGCAAATTTACTTGGTGGTGAAATTTGGATTGAAGAGAGTATTGAAAATGTTGGTAGTACATTTTGCTTTACTATTGAAGCACAAGTATCAAAAAACCAACCAAAAAATGAATTTGATTTTACAAATAATTTAGAAAATCTTAAAGTACTCATTGTAGATGATAATAGCTTAGCAATTGAAGTATTAACATATATGCTAGAATCATTTCATTATAATGTAGATAGTTCTAAAAGTGGCTATGAAGCTATAAAAAAAGTATCTAATAAGAATTATGATTTAATCTTCTTAGATTATAAAATGCCAGAACTCAATGGTATTGAAACTTATGTAAAAATTAAAGAATTAAAAAAAGATGCTACGCCAAAAACTATAATGGTAACAGCATATACTCATGATATTGTCCATGAAGAATTAGAAAAACTGGGAATTGATGGATATTTAAGTAAACCAATATCTTCTTCAACATTATTTGATAAGATAACAGAAGTATTTAATGGAAATAATATTCATAATGAAGATAAGCAAAAAATTGATACACAAGTATTTAAAGATATAAATATATTATTAGTAGAAGACAACCCTTTAAATCAAGAGTTTGCTTCTATTATGCTTCAAAATAAAGGATGTAATGTACGAATTGCAAATGATGGTATTGAAGCACTACAAATAATCAAAAATAAAAACTTTGATGCTATACTTATGGATATACAAATGCCAAATATGGATGGAATTGAAGCAACAAAAAAAATAAGAGCTATGGATGACGACTATTTCAAAAAAGTACCAATTATAGCATTGAGTGCAAATGCACTTTTAGGAGATAAAGAAAAAAGTATCAGTGCAGGGATGAATGATCATATTACAAAACCTATAAACCCTGATCTTTTATTTAAAACATTAGGAGATATATTAAGTATAAAATTAATTAATACATCAAACAAAAATCAAATCAAAACAAAATATGTACATAAATTAGATAAACAATTATTCAATATAGAAGAAGCCTTACATCGTGTAAATTATGATGAAACAACATATATCAAATTACTTAAACAATTTAAACAAAAATATCAAACTATTATGAAAGATATTAATGATCTAAAACAGAATAAAGATATTAATAAATTACAAGAAAAAATACATGAGATAAAAGGTATTGCAGGAAATTTAAGTATATCAACATTATTCCAATTATTAAGTTCTATTAATCATTCATTAAAAAATTATAAAATACCACAAAATGATATATTTGAACAACTAGACAATAGTTTTAATAATGTGTTTGAGCAAATTTCAAACCTAGAAAGTGTAAAAATTAAAAAACAAAATTTTGATAAAGCAAAGGTAATAAAACTTTTAGATAAAATAAAAGCAAACTTAGAAGTAGATATTGTAGAGTGTGAAAACAATCTAGAACTTGTATTACCATATTTAGAAGATGAATATAAAGAGTTTAGTAATCAGTTGAATGATGCATTAAATCAATATGACTTAGATATGGTAAATGATTTGATTACAAACTTACTAATGGATTTGAACAATGAATAAAAAACCTAAAATATTAATTGTAGATGATGTTGCCCAGAACTTACAACTTTTAACGCAAATGCTAAAAAATGATTATAGAATTATTGCTGCAACTAGTGGTGAAAAAGCTATTGAATTATGTAATAAATCTGATCAACCTGATATAATATTATTAGATGTAATGATGCCTAAAATGGATGGTTACGAGGTTTGTAAAAGATTAAAAAACAATCCATACACTATGGATATACCTATTATTTTTGTAACATCTCTAAATTCTATAAAAAATCAAGAAAAAGCTTTAGAGTTAGGTGCTGTTGATTATATTAGTAAACCTATTTCAAAAAATATCTTATTACAAAGATTAAGAACTAATCTAAAACTTAATAATTTAGAAAAACAATATTCTGATTTAAATAAAATGCCACAACAAACACATGAACGTCAACAAATTTTAATAGTTGATGACACACCACAAAATATACATATATTAATTAAAATTTTAGAAGAACAATATACTGTAAATGTTGCAAATAGTGGGAATAAAGCACTAGAATTACTATATGATGGATTTATTCCAGATTTAATATTATTAGATGTTTTAATGCCAGATATTAATGGATTTGATGTATGTAAACAATTAAAACAAGATCATAGATATACGAATATACCAATTATATTTGTTACAGTTCTTGAAGATGAATATGATGTCATTAAAGGACTAGAACTAGGTGCAGTTGATTATATTACAAAACCAATTGAACCAACAATTGTAAAAGCAAGAGTTCAAACTCATCTAAAATTAAAATCATTCCAAGATTCATTACTTGAAGATATACAAAAAAAAGATACATTAATCATCCAGCAATCAAAACTAGCAACTATGGGCGAGATGTTTGAAAATATAATTCATCAATGGAAACAGCCATTATCTGTAATATCTTTAACCTCTGGGGCTATTAAAATGGATAATGAATTTGGTACATTAGATACAGATTCACTAATAAAATCACTACATCAAATAGAAAAGTCTACTCAATATTTAGCTCAAACTGTAGATGATTTTAGAGACTTTTTAAAAGATGATAAACAAAAACAATATTTTTATATTGATACTATTATAAATACTACTTTAAATTTAATAGGGTTACCAAATATAACTATTACAAATAATACACCGCATAAAGAGATATTAAGTTATAAAAATGAATTAATTCAAATTTTAATGAACTTATTTAATAATTCAAAATATGCTTTAATAGAAAATAAAATAAATAACCCACATATTGATATTGATTGTACTATTGATAATGAAATTATTACAATAAAAATTACAGATAATGCAGGTGGTGTACCACAAGATATAATATCAAATATTTTTGATAAATATTTTACAACAAAAGGAAATATGGGATCAGGTCTTGGTTTATATATGTGTAAAACTATTGCTATTCAGCATTTTAATGGTTCATTAGAAGCTCAAAATATATCAGATGGTTTATGTATGACTTTATCCTTTCCAATTACAGAAGAATAATGAATAAATTTCAATTAATTATTAAACAAATAAAGTCTAAAACTTATTTAAAGTTTATAGTTTTTCCTTTAATTATTATAGCTTCCTTGCTAATTTCTAGTACAATATTTTATTCACAAATTGATAAACTAAGAAAACATATAGATACTATATATTTTGGAAATTTTGTTTCAATTCATAAACTTCACAATATAGTAGAAGCTTATGATGAAATACTTTTATCAAAAAAATATTTTGAAGTACAAAAAACAATAATTCAAGAAAATTGGGAATACTATTTTAAATCATATAAAAGTATTGATGAAAGAAAAATTTTAAATGTAATCAATAGGCAAATTAATAAATCTCTTAAAAAAAGAGATATTAAACAATCAAAAATAGTAATTAAACAAATATTACTTACAATTGATCATGAAATAGCAACTGCAGCAATACAAAGAGAAAGTTTCCTACAAAAATATAATCAAATGGAAACTTATCTTTTATACAATATTATTGCCATAATTCTATTTGCACTACTATTTGCGATACTTAGCATATATGAGATGATAAAAAGACATAAAGCACTTGAAAAAAGTAATTATGAATTTAAAATGGCATCAAGAACAGACTCACTTACAAAACTTTATAATCGTCAATATTTTGACAAAATCTTTGATAAAATGGCAAGTATATCAAAAACTAACTCATGGACTAGTGCTTTTATTATGCTTGATATTGATCATTTTAAACAGTACAACGATACTTATGGACATGAGCAAGGAGATGTGGCACTAAAAGCAATTGCAAATGCTTTAAAGGTATATTTTGATAAAGAATATGAATATGTTTTTAGAATTGGTGGTGAAGAATTTGGTATAATTCTGTTAAATACAAATCCAAATATTCTAACAAACTGTTTAGATGAATTTATTAATTATATACATCAATTAAATATTGAGCATAAAACTAGTAGTGTTGCATCAAAGATTATAACTGTATCTATGGGTGTAATGATTGTTGATAGTACTAATTATGACATAACACCAAGAGATTTGTATGTAGGTGCAGATAAGAAATTATATAATTCAAAAGAAAACGGAAGGGATCAATATACATTATGACATTTTTATTCGATAAAAACAATCATTTTAACTTAGCAAACTTAGTTACATTTTTTAATATAACTGCAGGTATTTTAGCAATCTATTTTATAACTCATGGAGAATTTATGGGAGCAGCCCTCTTTGCATGGCTGGGAGGTGCATTTGATATTTTAGATGGTAAAATAGCAAGAAAATATAGTTTATCTACAGAATTTGGGGTACAACTTGATTCATTTGCAGACTTTTTATCATTTGTAATAGTTCCTGCTATGTTTTTATTTTTTGCTATATTTGATGGTAAATTAGAGTTCTTTAATGGATTTATTTTAGCAGGAGTATTTGTTTATTATGTAATTAGTGGATTAAGAAGATTAATACAATTTAATATCAACACTGATGCAGGAACTCTAAGTAAACACTTTGTAGGTGTTCCTACACCTCTTGGAGCTATATTATTATGGATAGTATATTTAGGGTGGATATATGAATTAATTCCAAATGAAAATATAGTACTTGTGCTAATAGTAATTATTGGTTATTTATTAAACTCAAAAGTAAAAATACCTCACCCATAGTATGTCATATATTACAACTATAGATTTAGGTTCTAACTCTTTTAGAGTCTTACAATACAGCTGTTCAACAAATCAAATTATAAATCAATATGAAACAGTTGTAGGTACGGCAAATGGTTTGACCAAAACAAAAAAGATCTCTAATGAGGCTTTAAATAATATCATTAAAGCTATAAATCATACAAAGAAACTATTTAATTTTGATCCATCTAAAACCATTGCTGTAACAACACAAGCTATGAGAGTAGCTTTAAATTCACAAGAGATAATTAATACTATTTTAAAAAAAACAGATGTAAAATTTAATATAATTGATGGAGATGAAGAAGCAAGACTTACTCTTTTGGCTATGCAATATGCACTAAAAAGAGAAAATATTAAAAGTGAAAAATTTATACTTATAGATATTGGTGGAGGCTCAACTGAAATTGTAATATATACAAAAGACAAAACTTATTCAAAAAGTTTTGAATTAGGAATCATCACTCTTACTCAATCAAAAAATAAAAAACAATCATTTGAGAATTTTATTAACAATGTATCAAGTTTTTTAAATGATAGCAAATTAAATATTTCAAATTTTGACTTTGTATCAACAGCAGGAACACCAACAACAATAGCAGCACTAAAAAATAACTTAAACTATAAAACCTATGATAGCTATATTGTAAATGGTACAGTTGTAACACTTGAAGATTGTAAATATTATAAAAACATTTTATTAAATAGTTCAAAAGATGAAGCTATAAATTTAGTAGGAAGTGGAAGAATTGAATATTTAGAATCTGGTATAAATATTTTTGAAAGTCTATATAAAATATTTAATAAATCTTCTAGTATTGTTTTTGATGATGGTTTAAGAGAAGGTGTTGCGATTGATTGGTGTATCAATCACAACTAAATAATTAATCTTTGGTAGGAATATCAAATTTTTCTACAACAAAATCTATATCTTTATCCCCTCTTCCACTTAAATTTATTAAAATAGATTCATCTGGTTGTGTATTTACATATTTTTCTTTACTCATTATTTATCTCTCCTTA
>CAZAOJ010000022.1:0-32792 GCA_964486745.1 uncultured Arcobacteraceae bacterium | reverse complement strand
ACCACCGACCGCCTCATTACAAGTGAGGTGCTCTACCAACTGAGCTACATCAGCAAAAAAGTGACGGAATTTTATCAAACCATTTATAAAATTTTACTGATACAATATACCTACATATTTTTTTTAGTTTTATAAGTTGCTATTGCATTGTATGGATCATCTGGCCAATAGTGTTTTTTATACTTACTTCTTAAATCTTTTTTTACATCATCATAAGAGTTATCCCAAAACGATTTTAAATCATAAGTAATAGCTACTACTCGTAAAGCAGGGCTTAGTATATGTACTTGCAAATCATAGCTATTGTTTAGTATTTTTGGTGTTTGCATAAGTGTAAATATCTCTTGAAGTTTTACTTTTAGTATAGCTTTATTATCTTCATATACTATTTTTATATTTGATCCACTTGGCACTTTTATAAAACTAGGGGCTAATTGCTCAATGCTGTTTTGCTCCTGCCAAGACAATAAAGAAAGTACAATATTGTGAAAATCCAACTGCAAAAACTGTTTTAAAGTAGTTATATTTTGTAAATATGGTGTTATAATTTTATCAATATCATTTTGTAATCTGTTTAGTGATATATCAGTGATACTATTTGGAATATGGTTATTTATAAAATTTACTTTATTTATTAGATCAAAAGTTTTATTTTGAATATCTAAAATCTCCAAACCATATTGTTTTAAAAGTTGTAAAAAAATCTCCTGTTTATTTTCCAACTCAGTTAAAGAGATATTTTTATGTGATATTTTTAGATTCATTATATAGCTTTGTTGCTCTATGGTTAAACTCTTTTCTTTTTTATCAAAAATCACTTCGTTTTTAATTTTAATATGATCTTTAAAATATTGCCTTATATCTTGAAGTGAAATTTTTACTGCACTACTTATAAAAGAGTTTTTATTTTTTGCAAAAAGGTTTGGCACTACTATAAACATCTCATTAAAGAATATACTATTATCTGGTAATTGAGCACCTTTACCATTTGATAATTTATACAAATATGAATCTTTTTTTCTTTGTTTTGCCAATCTGTCTGGATAAGAAAACAGTATTAAAACACCCAAATATCTTATATCAAATCTATCTGATTTTATTTTTGTATGTGCTAATTTTGAAAACTTTTCAAAATATATATTTGCTATTTGCAATATCTGCTTATCTTTTAAATTTTCAAAACTTTGTTGAATATCTTCAAAAATTTTATAGTTTGAGCTAAACATACCAGCTAAAATACAAGCTTGTTTTGCATAGCCTAATTCATTTGCTTTTATTATCATATGTGCAAATCTTGGATGAATCCCAAGAGAGATACAGATTTTGCCTATATGGGTGATATTGTTGCTTTCATCTATCATATCTAACTGTTTTAAAGTATCTAAAGTAAGATTTACAAACTGTTCATTTGGCATATCCAAAAATCTCATATCATAAATTGATTCGCCCCAAAGTACTAGATCCAAAAGTAAAGAGCTTAAATCACTTCTTAGTATCTCAGGGGTGTCATTTTGTTCCAAAATCTTATTTTCATGCCATATTTTATAACATTTTCCATCACTTAGACGCCCTGCCCGACCTGCCCTTTGAATACTAGAATCCTTACTTATAAATTTTGTATGCAGTTTATTCATAGCAGTAAAATTATCATAAAAACTTTGCTTTTCATAGCCTGTATCTACTACTACTTTTACCCCTTGAATTGTCAGTGAAGTTTGAGCAATATTTGTACTTAGAATAATTTTTCTTTTTTTACTTGTATTCAATGCCAAATCTTGCTGTTTTTTACTTAATGCTGAGTATAAGGGGTATATATCTATTTTATCTTTGTTTATATTTTTACTTAATTTTTGTTCTAAATAGTTTATATTTTTTACCCCATCAACAAATACCAAAATATCACCCTCATCCTCTTTTAAAGACTTCAAGACCGTATCACAAGCAATACCATAGATATTTTTACTATTTAGAAAAATATCTTTTTTTAGATATATATTTTGTACTTTGTAGTTATTTGATTTTGAGCTAATCACTTTTGTATCATTTCCCAATAATTGCAAAGCATCATTGCTGTTTAGAGTTGCTGACATTAACAAAATCTTTAAATCATCTCTTAATATCTCTTGCACTTGCAAACACAAAGCCAAAGCCAAATCAGTATGAATACTTCTTTCGTGATACTCATCAAATATCACCATTGCTACATCATCCAAGCTTTGATTATTTTGTAACATTCTTGTTAAAATAGCTTCTGTTACTACTAAAATTTTAGTATTTTTATTTGATATATTTTCATTTTTGATTATATACCCTATATCTTGACCAACTTTTTGAGATAGATTTTTTGCCATTTGTGATGCAACCATTCTTGTAGCTACTCTTCTTGGCTGAAGTACAATAATTTTTTTATCCTGCATATACTTTTCATGTAAAAAACACAAAGGTACTACTGTAGATTTTCCACTTCCTGGAGGTGCTTGAACAATTAGTTTGTTTGAAGTTCTAAAAGATAATTTTATATCATCTATTACTTTGTTTATAGCTAGGTTTTTTATATCTTGCACTATTACCCTTTGTTTTTACTACACAATTAATCTGATATTCTACCATCTTTACAAAAGGATCTAAAAATTTATCAAGTTTATATCTTGATATATTTTCACATTTGTGTTTATTTAAAAGTTCAAGCACACACAAAGTTGATTCAATAGTAGATAAGCAATACTCATTTGGTTGGGTTTTTATTTTGAAATTTGATACTTTTGTATGGGTAAAACTAAGCTTTGGTAGATTATTGATTTTTGGATTTACTGCTAATATTTTTTTTGAGCAAGGCCAAGTAGAATCAATTATAAATATCACATTTGTCTTTGAATCATCTTTTATACTTTGGGTATTTAGATTTATACTTTTTTCATGTGGATAAAGAGTATAGCAGTTATTATTTGGATTATTTAGAATCTCATTGATTTGTTGGTTTTTACTAAAATCAATGCCTATAAATATTTTAGAGTTTGGTAAAGATAGATGAGTGAGTCTGCCTGTGCCGTTTTTTGTTTTTTGAAACTCTTTTGGGTGCATAAGTATTACAAACTGTGTAAGTGTATCAATCTTATTGATATACTCACACATACATGAACTTTTTGGTCTATGACATTTATAACATTTTTCTCTAAATCCTATTTTAGATCCCTTTTATTATGAATCATAACTTTCATCAATGCAGGTACCAAGAAAAAGTCTGCTAATACTGCAATAATGATTGCAATACCTGTTAATAATCCAAAGTTAAATATGTTACTCATAGAAGCAAACATAAATACAAAGAATCCAAAACTCAATACAATAGTAGTAACAATCATAGCTCGACCTGTTGTAAGTAAAGTTAATCTTACAGCCTTATCTACATCATTGTATAAAAGTTCATATCTTCTAAAATTATGCATAAAATGCACAGTATCATCGACTGCTAATCCAATAGCAATCGCACCAATTAGCATCGTAAACATATCTAGTGGCATATCAAATATAACCATAATAGTAGTCATCATAAGTATTGGAGCAACATTAGGGATCATAGACACCAGTCCTATTTTAATATGTCCAATAAGTATCAACATCATTATTGTAATTAGTATTAGCGCAAGCACATAACTAATTGCACTACTTTTAATAGATGCTTCCATAATTCTTGATAAAAGATTTGATATACCAGTCACTGTTACATCAGCATTTCCTTTAAAATACTGATCAACTTTTGTATTTATCTCTTTTAGTAAATCTATATAGTCTATAGAATCTATATATGGAAGTTTTACAGTAATTCGTGCTTTACTAAACTGAGAATCTACAAAATCTTCTAAATCATCACTTCCTGAATTTTCAAAAAGTAATAACTCTTGAGCTATTAAGTTTTTATCATTTGGTATTGTGTAAAACTCTTTTTTATTTTCATTTAGAGCCTTATTTGTCTCTTTTATAATATCAACAATACTAAGAGTTTTTCCTACAAAATATTTATCACTTTTTATTTTTAAAATATCTTTTGAAAATGCATCAATTTTATTTAACATAGCTGGTTCATAAAGACCATTTTCTTTTTTTGTATCTACAACAATCTCAAGTGTAACAGATCCCTTTAATTTCTCATCAACTATATTTGTAGCCATTCTTACAGGATGATCTTTTGCAAACCAAATAATTGGTTTATGTGAAAATCTAAGCTGTGAAGCAATAGATAATGAAATAAAAATTATTAAAGAAGTAATTAAAATAATACGTTTTGGGTAAGTTACAGAAATATCTGCAATTTTTACTAATAATCTATCCATAGAAGTATGAACTTCTTGATCATCTTCTACAATAATATCTTTGGGTTTTAATCTAATTAAGGCAAGTGTTGCGGGAAGAAAAACTAAAGTATATAATAATCCTATTACAACCCCAGCACTTGCAAATTTACCTAAATCTGCAACTGGAGCTAATTCTGAAAATGAAAATGACCAAAGTCCTGCTGCAGTTGTAAGAGAAGTCATAACAATAGCCAATCCACTATGACCCATAGCATATCTAAGTGCTGCTTTTTTATCTTTTTTTAGATTAAATTCTTTATAAAAAATTGATAATAAATGAATACTAGCTCCAACTGTAACAGCAAGTAAAAATGATGGTAGAATTTGTGTTACTACGGTAATTGGTGCACCAAATATAGCCATAAGTGATAACGCAGTTACAATAGTAAAAGCAACAGTTATCAAAGGTAACACAACTCCAGATATTCGTCTAAACATAAGTGCTAAGAATATAGCCATTACCAATACAACAAATTTAATAAATTTTTGCATATCTTTTGTCATAGATGCTTTAAGTTCTGCATTTATTACAGCTGTTCCAGATACTAATATATCAAAATTATCACTTTGATATTTCTTTACTATTTCATTTGTTTTCTTAACAATTTGAGAATTTTCCCAATCACTTAAATACTCTTTTGGCTCATTTGAACTAGCCGTATCTTCTTCATCTCCAAATTCATCTTCTTCTTGTGCTTTTGGTAGAGGTTTACCATCTTTATCTAAAGAAGTATATGTTTGAGTGTCAATCACTATTGTTGTAATTGTTCCATCTTTATCAATAATAAGATCTTTGAATAGTGGATTTTGCACAGCAAGTTGCTTTTTAAACTCTAAAGCTTTTTGATCTTTTGGCAACTCTTCAAATAGGTCATCAACAATCAAAGCATCAATAGTTCCTCTTGTATTTCTTGCATTAATTAATGAATTTACATCTTCGATATAAGGAAGATTGTTCTCTAGTTCTTTATGAAGTTTATTCAATTTTTTAATAAATTTTAAAGTAAATATATTATCACTTTGTATAGCAATAAGCACTTTTTCATCACGACCAAATTGATCTCGGAATTTATCATATTGTATTCTCAAAGGATCTGTTTTATGTAAAAAACCTTCAGTTGAAGTATCTACTGTTAAGTACTTCATCTGTGATGCCATTGCTATTAAAATTGCAATTACAAATATAATTACCTTTATTCTATTATCATATATAAAATCTGAAATATGTTCAAATTTATGTTCTACCTTATTTTTCCAACTCACTATTATCCCTCATATTTATATTAAAAAATGCAATTATATTTAAAAAGTATTAATGTAGTGTTAATAAATGATTGTATCATTAATTTTATTTACTTATTCCTATGAAATTTACATCATATTTAAATAATAATATCCACCAACAGCTACACATATTCCAGCTAATACAGCAAATCCAATTTTGACTTTACTGTATGGTCTTTCCCCTTTTATTAAACCATCTCTACCGTTTATTATATAATGATAAATTTTACCATTAAATGTAAATGATGATGAATATATTGGTAATAGTATGTGCTTAAAAGTGATATCGTAATAATCACTTTTTAAAGATGTTATCTCTTGTTTATCTCCACCTATTTGGTATCTTATATCTTGCTTGATTGCATTTAGCATCTTTATTTTTGCATTTTGTAATCCATCATCTAAATCTATAGTATATACTTCACTCTCAAATCCACTTAAATACGCTTTATCATAATCTACAAGATTTTCTAAATCCCAATTATCAAAGCTATGTGCAAGTGATTTTGAAGCACTTACAATAACATCATCAAACACTTTATAAATCTCTCCACTAACCCTTGTCCAAGATATCTTTTGAACATCATGAACTCTTGTTTCTCTTCGTCCATTTACCATCACACTGTATCTTTGTGATTCATAATATACATCACCTCTACGTCCTGTATATTGTGTATGAGTATTAGTATCATATGTCCAATATGGCATATATATTGCTTTTAATGCAATTTGATCTTTTGAAATATTTTTTAATTTAGATGGAGAGAACCAATGACTACCTATCCATTTACTAAATGATTCTTGAGCTTGTTTTTTTGTAACTTTAAAAGGTAGTACCCCTTGAGGTTTAATTGGACGATATAATGATACTTCATTTACAACTGCCGTACCACAATATGGACATAAAGTTGAATACACATCTTTATCTTGAGTAAATACAGATGCACAATTTGGACATTTTTGCTCTATATCTACATCATATTCATCTTCTAACAACTCAAGTTCTACAATTTTTTCATTATAATCTTGTTCTTCTAAGTTATCATATTTTCTAGTAATTTTATTGATATGATTACAGTAGGTACATTTTAAATCCCCCTGCGTTATATTAAATTTTAATTTTGCACCACATTGCTCACATGGAAAAAATCTTTGTGTACTCATCTAACTGTAGGAATTGGCGGTGGTGTGGTATCAAATAATACACTTAAATCTTCTATATTGTATGATTTTTCCCATCCATTCATACCCTCTTTCCACGCAAGAGTTGATTTTAAGATTTCACCATTTTTAATTTTTTGTTTTATTTGCTCTAAAGTAAAAGGTTTACTAGCTTCATTATTAATTACAAAATGATAAGTTTGTGCTTTAGGAATTGGTGGTGTTTGTACAGAAGTTGTATTTTTTATATTTAGATTATTTGCCATTTGCTGTGCAAGGGCAAAACCCATACCCATTCCCATAGCATCTCCTGCAGTACTTGATCCAGTCCCACTATTTTCAAGTGCTTGAGCAGTTTGATATTTAAGATATTGATCAAGGTCACCAGCAAGTCCCATACTTGTTCTTTTATCTAGTGCTTCTTCTACTTTTGGTGGTAAAGAGATATTTTCAATAAGTAAATTAAGTAACTCCAAACCATAAGCTTGAAAATCATCTTTAATTTCATTGTTTATAAAATTACTCAACTGCTCATAATTTCCAGCTAAATCAAGTACAGGTATATTTGCTTGACCCAAGATTGAAGCAAATCTTGAAACTATCACATTTCTAAGTTGATCACTCACCTCATCAACCGTAAAGTAACCATCAGTTCCAACTATTTCTTGTAAAAATATTTTAGGATCAGAAATTTTTATACCATAAGTACCAAATGATCTAAGACGAACTGGTCCAAACTCTTTATCTCTTAACATAATAGGATTTTTTGTACCCCATTTTAAATCAAGAAATTGACGAAGATTAAAAAAATAAACCTCTGCTTTAAAAGGAGATTCAAACCCATGATCCCAATGGTTAAGTGTAGTCATTATTGGCATATTTTGAGTATGAAGTTCATAAATACCTGGCGTAAATATATCTGCTATTTGCCCCTCATTTACAAATATAGCTACTTGAGATTCTCTTACAGTTAATTTTGCTCCGTATTTTATCTCATTGCCATATCTATCAAATCGATATACCATAGTATCATCACTGTTATCTACCCAATCAATAACATCAATAAACTCACCTAATAATTTATCAAAAAATCCCATTATTTATCCTCTAATAGTTTTGTCTCTTCTTTAGATTCTTCCTCTAATCCAACTTGTTTTGCATGAGTTGATATTAAAGTTTGTTTTAAATCCTCTTCTAATTTTTCTAACTCTTGTGCAGCTTTTTGTCTTGCTATTTTACCCTTATTTGCTATAGTTAATCCATCCTCAATTGTTTCTATTAATAATTTATTTGCAAGCTTAATACTTTCTATATCAAATACTCCTCTTTCAGCTAATTCTTTTGTTTGTCTATTTGCCTGTTTTAGATTTCTTGCATTTGCTTCAAGTAATTCATTTGTAAGATCCATAGCATCATTTAAAACTTTTCCTGCTTTTTGATTATTGTAAATAGTAATTGTTTGAGCTAATTGATTTTTCCAAAGTGGTACAGTATTTACCAAAGTTGAGTTTATTTTATTTATCAAAGTTTTATCATTATCTTGAACCAATCTAATTGACGGTAATGCTTGAAGTGCGACTTGTCTTGTAAGCATAAGGTCATGTACTCTTCTTTCAAAATCATCTCTTACAGCTCTTTGATCTTTTAATTTTTGAGCATCTAGCATATTTTGAGAATCTTTCGCTTTTTGCTCAAGTGCAGGGATCTCTTCATTGTCTAAAATCTCAATTTTTTTCTCCCCTGCAACTATATAGTTTTCAAGTTCATATATATAGTTTAGATTTGCATCATATAATCTATCAAGAGACTCAATATCAGTTAAAAGTGTACCTTTTTGTTTTTCAAGTTCATCTGTTATTGCCTCTATTTGTTCTTTTGTATCCTCATATTTGCTTAAAAACACAGCCAATGGCTTTGCTTTTCCAAACAATCTATCAAAAAATCCAAGTTTTTTATTTGGATCTAGTTCATCTATATCAAACCCTCTAATAGTAGTAATCATATTAGATAAAGGCATACCAGCTTCACCTAAATCTTTATTCTTTACACCTTCAAGCATAGATGATGATACATTTGTAAGCTCTTGTTGTGCTTTTGATCCAAACTCAATAATAGAATTACTACTACTTAAATCTATTTTCTCAACTATTGAATCTACTAATTCCTGATCTTTTACTTCTATTTTTACTAACTCTTTTGTCATACTTTAATCCTCATTTTGTAATCTTTTTTTCATAACTTCAATCTTTATATCCAAATCTATCAAATCATCATCCATAAGTTTTTCATATTGTTGATTTAACTTCTCAATGCTACTTTTTAATGTACTTAAAAATGATTCTGTCATAGTTTCATGTTTATTTTTAAGTTCTAGCTTGATATATGTTTGAGACATATTGGTAAGCTCACCCAAATAACTTACCAAATATTTTCTAGCCTTGTCATAATCATCTGGTTCACTTTGTATATGTTCTACAATTATAAAAAAAGCATCAGCTACTTTAATCATATTATTTTTAATATCATTATTATTTGATTGCTGTGCAAGTTGCTTTATTGTGTCTATATCTTCATTTGCCTTAATTAGCAACTTCATAATTCTTTGAGCAGCTCTATCATTTTCATATCCATCTATTTTATCTTCATATGGATCAAAACCATAATATAAATACCATCCTGTAAGCATAGCTATAAATAGTAGTATCGAAGTTATGAGTGAATATCCACCAAGATAAGCTGAATATGAAGACACGAGTGAAAGCATAACACCTGCAACTGTTTTATATGGGATTTTTGGAGCTTTTGCATATTTTGAATTATTATATATTTTTTCTAAGGCAATACCTTTCCTTAAAAATAAAAAGGAAGTAACAAAACCTGCAAAAATCACTAAACCACTAGTAAAATAAAAATTCTCCCCATTACTCAAAGCTTTAATACTAAATGATAAATATTTTACACCAATTAGTAAAAACACAATTCCTGTAAATATAGGAGTATATGATGATAGTTTATTTTTTTTATTTGGAGTATATCGTGTGGCACTTGTATATTTATTTGAAGACGACATTTGTAAGACCTCCAAATGCAGTTATAAATAATACACTATAAAATAAAATAAATCCAACAGTAACTCGAATCCATTTAGGCATAAATACCACCTTTTTTAAATTTGAGTTATTATATCGTTTTTATAATTATTTTTACTTAATTTATAATTGTTTCGTTTATGTTTGAAATAAATTTATTTCGACCCGTCTTTTTAGCTTCATATAGTAATTCATCAGCTTTTTGATATATAATATGTTCACTTGTTTCAGTTTTCTCTATAATATACATACCTAAAGATATAGTTACATATTGATTTACTTTACTTCCTTTATGCTCTATTTTAGCGTTAAGAATATTATTTAATGTATTATTTGCTATATTTATAACATCTTCTTTATTCTTAACATTAAATAACATACCAAATTCTTCTCCTCCCAAACGAAAAACCATATCACCCTCTCTAAATAAAGAGTTGTTCAATATTTTTGCTACTTTTTTTAAGGTTTTATCACCTGCTTGATGACCATAAATATCATTATACTGCTTAAAAAAATCAATATCTATAATAGCCAAAACTAGTTTTGAAGTATTTTGTTCTTTTAGTTTTTGAGGAAAAACTTGATCAAAATATCTTCGATTATATAAAGATGTTAAGGCATCTGTAATAGACATTTGTTCCATTATTTTTCGTTGACTCACATCTTCTTCAATAGTGTTATATCCAATATACTTACCAGTATCATCAAATTCTGGTATAAAAACTGCCTTTACCCAATATTTACTTCCATCTTTTTTTATATTAACTAAATCAATACTTATTCTATCATCTTCAAACTCAACATCTTTTAGTTTTTTTGTTAAATTAAAATATCTTAAAACATTATGATTCTTTCCGACAACATCCTCTTTAGAAAAACCACTATCTATACAATATGCTTCACTTATATAAATTATCTCATTTTTTGCATTTACTTTAGTCGCTAATACATTTTTATCAAATAAAGATACAACTAATTCTAATTTATTTTTTTGCGCTTCTAAGTCTTTTGTTTTTTGTTTAATAATTTTATTAACTTTTTCTAAATTTCGTTCTGTTACTATAAATATAGTCAATAATCCAATAATAATTAAAGCAATAATAATATAATTTAATAATTGTACATTAGATATATCAAATGGTAATTTATAATTACTATTAAGCATAATATCTTCTAAATATTTTGTATCAAATTGAATAAATAATAAATATAAAAATATAAAGAATATAAAAATATAAAATAATTTTTTCAATACAATTCCTTTTAAAATAATATTTCTAAATTATATCTCATATAAGTTTAAAAAGGACATTTTCTTCTATATTTTATATGTTTTATCAAGATACAAGCTCCATTATAATAGACTTCATTATTAAAGTAAAGGAAAATAATGTTAGAAGAATTTAAAAAATTTCTTATAAAAGGAAATATGGTTGATATGGCTGTTGGTTTTATATTTGGTGCAGCTTTTGCAACACTTGTAAAATCTTTAGTAGCAAATGTAATTATGCCACCTGTTGGTATGCTTTTAGGAAAAGTTGATTTCTCAAAGCTTTTTATCGCTCTTGATGGGAATACTTATGAAACTATGGCTGCACTTGATAAAGCAGGAGCACCTGCAATAAAATATGGTATATTTATAAATGATACTGTATCTTTTGTTATTCTTGGTTTTGTTATGTTTATGTTTATAAAAGCATATAATAAAATGAAAACAAAAGAGGAAGAGGCACCAGCACCTGAACCTACAACAAAAGTATGTGAAGAGTGTGCTATGGAAATTCCATTAGCTGCAAAAGTATGTGCTCACTGTGGAAATAAAAACGTTTAAAAAATCTTAAATATAGCAATAACTTTTATTGCTATATTCTATTTTAAATTATTTAATTGATAAATAATAATATTTTAGATATAATCTTTGATTATTTAAAATACTAGGAAATAGCTTGAGAGAAATTACAGTTGCCCATTCCCCAGATGCTGATGATATTTTTATGTATTATGCCATCAAATTTGGTTGGGTAGGTTTAGAAAATACAAAATTTAATAATATTGCCTTAGATATAGAAACCCTAAATAAGGCTACACTAAAAGGTACTTACGATATTTGTGCAATCTCTTTTGCTCTTTATCCTTTTGTTAAAGATGAGTTTGCACTTTTAAAAACTGCTGTTAGTTTTGGAGATGGATATGGTCCAAAACTTGTAAAACTAAAAGATAAAAAACTAAAACCAAATTTTAAAGTTGCACTTAGTGGTCAATACACTACAAATGCATTATTATTTAAAATTGCTTACCCAAAAGCAAAAATTATATATTTAAATTTTCTAGAAATCGAACAAGCTGTACTTGATGGAACAGTTGATGCAGGAGTTCTTATTCATGAGTCTATTCTTACATATGATGATAAGCTTAAAGTTGAAAAAGAATTATGGGATATTTGGCAAGAATTAGCAGGCAAAGATTTACCTCTACCACTTGGTGGCATGTGTTTAAGAAGATCTATTCCCATCAATCAAGCAATTGCTTATGAAAACACACTAATAAAAGCAGTAAAAGTTGCAAATGACAATAAACTTCTTTTATCAAAAATGCTACTAGAAAGAGATCTAATCAGAGTAGATCATGATACTTTACAAACATATCTTGGTCTTTATGCAAACGATGATTCTATAGAACTAAGCCCTTTACAGTATCAAGCATTAGACAAATTATATGAACTTGGATTTAAGCATGGTTTTTATACTGATCTTATAAAAGCACAAGATTATACTATCCCTTCAGAATATCAGGAGTTAAGAGATGCCTAAAATAGTTTTATGTTTATTTTTAACACTATTATTTTCACTAAATTTACAAGCTACAGACAAATACGATGATGAATTTGCAGAATTTGATTATGAATTTGCAACAGAAGAAAAAGTTGATAAAAAAGAAAAATCAAATGATGTTTTAGTTACTTACAACAGAGCTATGACAACCTTCAATGACAAATTTTATATATATACTTTTAGACCAATATCAAAGGCTTTTGATACTGTTATACCAGATCCAGTACAAGATGGGATAAAAAATATTTTTGATAATTCCACATTTCCTATACGATTTGTTAATAGTATATTACAGTTAAAATTTGATAAGGCAATGATAGAAACTGGAAGATTTATAATAAATACAACTATTGGGATCTTAGGTATATTTGATGTAGCTAAGAATCAATTTAATCTTGTAACAACACCTGAAGACTTTGGACAAACTTTAGGATTTTATGGAGTTGGTTCTGGTTGGCATGTCGTTTTACCAATATTAGGCCCATCAAATATAAGAGATATTGTAAGTATGGTTCCTGATTCTTATTTAAATCCTGGTTCATATGTTACAAGTAGAAGAGATCAACTAGTTGCAAATGAAGATCATGCTTGGAAATTAAAAATATTAGATACAGTAAATTATGGATCTATGAACTATAGAACATTTGATATTATGAGAAAAGATGCTATTGATCTTTATCCATATTTAAAAAATACTTATGAACAACACAGAATAAAACAAATAAAGGAATAAAATGAAAAACTTTTTAAAAAATATTATATTTATTAGTCTATTTATGACTTTAGGATTAAATGCAGATATTAAATCTGATATATCTACACAATTTACAACAAGACTAGATGCCGCTTTACAAGTGGTAAATAACAAAGAACTAACTAAAGAACAAAGAAATGAAGGTATAATCAAAGCTATTAAACCAATGTTTGATTTTGAATTAATGGCAAAACTTAGTATTGGTCGAGCATGGAAGAAATTAGATAGTTCTACAAAAAAAGAATTTATTGCTACTTATGTAAAAAGAATGGAAAAATCATATTCAAATAAAATTGATGAATATACAGATGAAAAAGTAGTAATTGAAGATCTTAAACAACCAAAACCAAATAAAGCTGTACTTATTACTTATCTTGCATCAAAAAATGACAAATTAACTATGTATTATAAATTTTATCATCCAAAAAAACCAAAACCAAATAAAGATGAGTGGCTTATTTATGATGTTGTAATAGCTGGTGTTAGTATAATTAAAGCTGATCGTGCACAATTCAGTGAAGTACTTAAATCACATGACATAAATTATCTTATGGAACAGATGAAAAAATAAATTTTTATGAAACAAAATATTTATACAAAAGCTGTACTGCACAATCCTAAAAAAGTATTAATATTTATCACTATAATAACAATTATTTTAGCATTCTTTGCTATAAAACTAGAAATAGATGCATCAGCTGAAACACTTTTACTTGAAGATGACAAAGATTTACAATTAGCAAGAGAAGTATCAAAAAGATATGCTGGTGGTGAGTTTTTAGTTTTAACCTATTCACCAAAAGTTGATCTACTATCAAATAAATCTATAAACACTATAAAATCACTTAGCAAAGAATTAGAAACTCTAAATCTTGTAACATCAATAACTTCAATTATAAATGTACCACTTTTACAATCTCCACCCAAACCAGTCAAAGAGTTATTAAATAATATACCAACTTTACAAACTCCTACTACAGATAAGATTTTAGCAAAAAAAGAGTTCTTAAATTCACCACTATATAGTAAAAACCTTGTAAGTGAAGATTTTAAAACAACTGCTCTTTTAATTAATTTAAAAGAGGATAAAAAGTATCAAGATCTAATTCAAAAAAGAACACTTTTAAAACAACAAAACAAAACTACAGAACTAGAAAATCTAAAAAAAGAGTTAAAGTCATATAGAGATTCTCAAAGAGAATTGATGCATCAAACAATTATCAAAATTAGATCAATTATGAAAAAATATCAAAAAGATGCAACTCTACACTTAGGTGGAGTTAGTATGATTGCAGATGATATTACAACATTTGTACAAAATGATTTACAAACTTTTGGGATAGTTGTATTTTTATTATTGGTTTTAGTTTTAGCAATTATCTTTAGAGATATCAAATGGGTACTCATCCCTATAGTTATATGTACATATTCAGTTATTAGCTCAACTGGATTATTAGGACTTTTTGGTTGGGAGATTACTGTAGTATCATCAAATTTTATATCCTTACAACTAATTATGAATATGTCATTGGTTATTCACCTTGTTATAAAATATAAAGAAAATTTAGAAAAAAACCCTAAACATACTCAGGAACAATTAGTGTATGATACAGTAATGAGTATGTTTAAACCATCACTATTTGTAGTAATTACTACAATTACTGGTTTTTCTTCACTTGTTCTTAGCAATATATTGCCTATTATGAATTTTGGTTGGATGATGAGTATTGCTGTAACTTTATCTTTATTTTATACATTTTTAATGTTTCCATCTATCTTAATTCTATTGCATAAAAAGAAATTGCCAAAAGAAACAAGAAAAAAAATAAATTTTACAAAACATCTTGCCCACTATGCACAAAATCATCAAAAACTTATAATCCTAACAACCTTACTTTGTATAGCTTTTACCATAACTGGATCAAAAAAACTTTTTGTAGAAAATTCATTTATTGATTATTTTAAACAAAATACAGAGATATACAAAGGGATGAAAATAATTGATCAGCAATTAGGAGGAACTACTCCACTTGATGTACTAATCACTTTTAAAGAAGATGATACAGTAAAAGATATAGCTGTAGTCGAGCAAAATCCTGATGAAGATGATGAGATGATGGATGAGTTCGAAGATGAATTTGCTACTGATTCAAATGAAAAACAATATTGGTTCACTCAAGCAAAAATGCAAAAAGTAGAACAAATACATAACTACCTAGATAGCCTTCCTCAAATTGGAAAAGTATTATCTCTTGCAACGATGGGAAGCATAGGTAAAACACTAAATAATGGAGTTGAGCTGGATAGTTTATCTTTAGCACTATTGTATCAAAAACTACCAACTGATTATAGAAAAATAATTCTTGATCCTTATATGAATATTGAACACAATCAGTTAAGAATAACTATGAGGATTATTGATTCTCAAAAAGATTTAAGACGAAATGAACTACTAAAAAAAATAAAAAAAGATCTAAACACTATGATAAATCCAAAATATGAACAAATAGATATTAGTGGGATTATGGTGCTTTATAATAATATGCTTCAGTCTTTGTTTGATTCACAAATCAAAACTTTGGGTATGGTGGTTATTTTACTGTTTATTATGTTTTTAATTTTATTTAAATCTTTAAAAATAGCTGTTATTGCTATTATTGCAAATCTTGTACCTGTTGGGGTTATATTTGGATTTATGGGTTGGATGCATATACCTTTAGATATGATGACTATAACTATTGCAGCTATTAGTATAGGGATTGCCGTTGATGATACTATCCACTATATACATAGATTCTCTTTAGAATATGAAAAAACAAAAAACTATATTACTGCTATGAAAAATTCCCATGCACATATTGGTACAGCTATGTTTTATACTTCAACAATCATAATAATAGGATTTAGTGTACTTTTAACTTCAGCATTTATCCCTACAATTTATTTTGGGATATTAACAATTATTGCTATGTTTATGGCTATTGTTGCAGATTTATTACTATTGCCTGTATTACTTTTGATTTTTAAACCACTAAAGAAATAAGATGAAAAAAACTATAGATTTTTCACACTACAGTTCAATACATATTGGTCCCGTTTTAGATGTAGAAGTGATTAATAAAATAGACTCTGCAAATGATTCTTTTATCATAATAGGAAAAGCAAATAATTTGCTTGTAGCTCCAAGTGTTTCAAATCTTGCAATCTTAGGGGAAGAGTTTAACTATATAAAACAAAAAGATGATAAACTTTATGTAGGATCTGCTACAAGTAGTGGAAAACTTCTAACTTTTACAAAGAAAAACAATATAGCAAATTTTGAATTTTTAGCAAAACTTCCTGGAAATATTGGTGGATTAACAAAAATGAATGCTGGACTAAAACAGTGGGAAATTTTTAATTATATCCACAGTATCAAAACAAAAGATGGGTATATACTAAAAAAAGATATTGAATACAGCTACAGGAATACAAAAATAGATACAATCATATATGAAGTTGTATTTGATATAGAGTATGGATATGATAAACAAAAACAAGCTATGTTTACAAAAATGAGAGATAATCAACCACAAGATCCAAGTGCTGGATCTTGTTTTAAAAATCCACCAAACAATAGTGCTGGAAAACTTATACAAGATGTTGGACTAAAAGGTTTTTCATATGGTGGGATGTCATTTAGTTGCATACATGCAAATTTTTTGGTAAATCTTGGGGGTGGAACATTTGACGAGGCCATCTATTTAATAAATCTTGCCAAACAAAAAGTAAAAGAAAAATTTAATATAGATCTACAAGAAGAGATAATAATACTAATATAAATTTAGTTTAATCCAATAATATATAAAAATTACATATAATAAAACAAGATATTATTTAAAGGATACTTATGAAAAATCTATTAATTTCAACACTTCTGATAAGTGCTAGTTTATTTGCTCAAGATATTATATTAAAACAATCAAAGCCATCACTTGATATAACTATATACAACAATAATCTAGGATTTGTAAAACAAACAAAAAAATTTATAACACCATCACAAAACTATTTTAATCTTATATATGAGGGTGTTCCAAACTCTATTATTATAGATTCTGTAATTCCTAAGTTTTCCAATAATAAAACTATACTTTATTCACAAAATTTTGAACAAAACAGTGTAGATTATAAAACAATTTTACAATACTACAAAAAGAATAACCTTAGTGTAAACTACTATGCCCCAACAATAAATACAAATAAAAAATCAATTCAAAAAGGAAAAATAGTATCAAATATCCAAAATATTATGACTATACAAAACAGCAATGGAAAAGTACAAAGTATCAATATTGCTGATATATATTTTGATAAACTTCCTCAAAAACTACAAAGAACAAAACCTAGTTTATCCTGGAGAGTTTTTAGTCCAAAAGGAAAGCAAAGTGTAGAATTAAAATATCTTATGAACAATATATCTTGGAAAGCAAACTATACACTTGACTTAGATAAACCATATGCAAACCTAAAAGGTTGGATCACTATAAATAACAACACAGGAATAGAGTTTGAAAATGCAAATATCTATTGTCTAGCTGGAGCAGTAAATAAAGTATCAACCCAACCTCATCCAAGAGTTATGAAAAATATGATGGTAAAAGCTCAAGTAGTTATGGATGTTATGCCAGTTGAAGTAAAACAGCAATCACTTAGTGGATATCACTTATATACAATACCCTTTAAAGAAACAATCTCAAAAGGGTCTAAGCAGATCAATTTTATACAAAAGCCAAATGTAAAATATACTCAAATAGCACACATAAATACCTCTATGCCAAGCTATGTAATGAGAGATGAAAGAAAGCTTACTTTTGATCATATTATTCAAATAAAAAACAAAAAATCAAATGGACTTGGTCTTGCTCTTCCAAAAGGAGTTGTTAGAGTATTTTCAAAAGACAATGAAAATAAAACTCACTTTATAGGGGAAAATAGAATCTCTCACACAGCAAACAAAGATGACATAAAAATAAAAATTGGTAAATTTTTTGATATAAAAGCCAAAATCAAACAAACCAAATTTAAAACAAGAAAAGATTATATATATTCACAAATCCTAACAACAATAACAAATGAAGATAAGCAAACAAGAACAATACATATAGATCAAAGTCATAATGCCTATGGGGATTATACTTTAACTTCTACTTGTAGTGGTATTTGTAAAGAGCAAAAACTAAGTGCATCAAAAACAAGATATATAATCACTTTAAAACCAAAACAAAAATATGAGTTTAAAACTACTTATGAGTTGGACTAAACAGGGATAGATATATCCCTGATCCAATAAACAATGCTCCAACCAAATGGTAAAAACTTAAAGTCTCACCTAAAAATATATATGCAAGTATTGCCCCAAATATTGGCATTAGGTGTGTAAACTGTCCTGTTTTATTTGCTCCTAGATGTTTGATTCCTTGATGCCAAAAATAGTATGATAGTACAGATGTAAACAGTGATATATAAATAAATACCCCATAATATGTTTTTACTAAAACCATATCATTTATCAATGAGTATCCCATACCAAAATATATCAATCCTAACCAAAACAATCCTATATAAACTATAGTGGTAAAAAACTCAAAATCATTTAAATCTTTTGGTTTAAATCTAACTAATACAGAGTACAATGCCCAGGCAAATGATGAACCAATCACCCAAAAATCACCTATATTTATTTGTAAACTCAAAAGATTTAACAGTTGCCCTTTTGATATTAAAAAGATTACACCAAAAGTTGATAAAATAATGCCTATAAATTGTCTTATTTGTATATCTATTTTTAAAATAAAATAGGATAAAACTAAAATAAGTATAGGGACAAAAGAGTTAATTAGCAAAGCGTTAGTGGCTGGAGTATATTGTAGCCCTATATATAAAAATGTATTAAATATGGTAATACCTAAAATAGATAAAATATTTAAAATTAAAAAGTTTGTTTTTATATTATGTATAATTTTAGAATAGTTTTTAATTAAAATTGGTAAAGTTAATATTGCTGCGCCCATCCATCTAAACATGGCTAATTGCAGTGGATCAATATCAAAAGCTACATATCTTCCAATGATAAAATTCCCACTCCAAAATAATACACACAAAACTAGCAGAAAACTAACACTCATGCAATACTTCCTTTTTTATATAATATCATAAATTTTGTTCAATTATTATTGCTTTTTTGGCTATAATAACCTATGAAATTAAATCAAAAACAAATTGACCAATTTAACCAAGATGGTTTTTTAATACTTAAAAATTTTGCTTCAAAAGAGCTTTGTGATGAGATTTTACAAACAGCAAAAAAACATATGCAAAACTTAACTGCTCCTATTGAATCAGAGCAAGAATATCTTTTACAAAATACCCATGATATAACTTTGCGAAGATTAAGACAAGTATATCAAAGAGAAGATATATTTAAAAAATGGATGACAAATAAAGATATTCGTCCAATGTTAAAACAACTTTTGGGACAAACTCCTGTACTTACTTTAGCACACCACAATTCTATAATGACAAAAATGCCTCATGATAGTTCAAAAACATGTTGGCATCAAGATAAAAGATATTGGCATTATCATGATGATAATCTTTTAAGTGTATGGTTAGCTTTAGATGATGAGTATTTGGAAAATGGTTTATTAGAATTTATACCAAAAAGTCATACTTTAAATCTAACTCCAGAACAATTTGATGAAAGAACTTGTTTTAAAGATGATGAAAAAAATCATAATATTATTAAAAATAAAGTACATACTCCTTTACATCAAGGTGATATTGTATTTTTTCATTGTAAAACTTTACATGCGGCAAGTAAGAATTATACAAATAAACCAAAAATATCATTTGTATATACAGTAAAAGGGATAAATACAAAACCCATAAAAGAAACTAGAAGTGATTCTATAGAGGTTATTTTAGATGATAACTTATGATTATTGTATCATTGGAGCTGGAATTATTGGGCTAAGTATTGCTCAAAATTTAATTGAAAAATACCCAAAAGCTAATATTATATTAATTGAAAAAGAAACCGATGTAGCATTGCATGCAAGTGGAAGAAATAGTGGAGTATTACATGCTGGATTTTATTATAGTGCAGAATCTTTAAAAGCAAAATTCACTAAACAGGGGAATAAACTTCTTACACAATATTGCTTAGATAATAATATCAAAATTAATCAATGTGGCAAAATCATTGTAGCATCAAATGATGATGAGATAAAAGGGCTTGAAGAATTAAAAAAAAGAGGAGATACAAATGGCGTAGAGCTTCATTGGTTAGATGATAAAGAGTTAAAAACAAAATATCCAAATATAAATACAGTAAAAAAAGCTCTTTATAGTCCAACAACTTCAACAGTTGATCCAAAAGAGGTATGTGAGCATATATATCAAGATCTTAAACAAAAAAATGTAAATATATCACTAAATACAAAATATATCAAAAAAATAGATTCAAACAGTATCAAAACTTCAAATCAAAATATTAAATTTAAAAAGCTTATCAACTGTGCAGGGCTATATGCAGATAAAATAGCAAAAGATTTTAGATTTGCAAAAGATTTTACAATAATACCATTTAAGGGAATTTATCTAAAAGACCATCTTAATAAAAACAATCTTCAAATAAATATATACCCTGTACCAAATCTAAAAAATCCATTTTTAGGGGTACATTTTACATTAACAGTTAATAATGAAGCAAAAATAGGTCCCACAGCAATACCAGCTTTTTGGAGAGAAAACTATGGAGGGCTTGATAATTTTTCATTAAATGAATTTATATCAATTTTAGCATATGAGAGTAAACTATTTTTTACTAACGCCTTTGGTTTTAGAGTACTAGCATATGAAGAGGTTAGAAAATATTATAAACCATTTTTATTAAATCTTGCAAAAAAACTACAATCTAACAGTAGTTATGATGGATTTGATACCTGGAGTACTCCAGGAATTAGAGCTCAACTTTTAGATACAAAAACTCTTGAACTTGTACAAGATTTTGTAGTACAAGGGGATGATAATACGATTCATATATTAAATGCCGTTTCACCTGCATTTACCTCATCATTCCCTTTTACAAATTGGGTTATAGAAAATTATATAGATAAAAACTCTTAATCATCTACTTTTTTTCTAAATAGGTGAAAATTCTCTTTTTCTAACATCTCTTCAATATAATCATTTGCACATTTTTTACAACTTGTCCATACTCCAGAAGGTAATCTTACTTCAAGTTTTTTCTTAGATCTTAATTTTATAATTTTTTTAATAGATAATACTTTTGTAACAGCAGAGAAATCAAAATCTGTTAAATCAATATCATCTTTATAATACATAGTTTGATCTTTAAACTTTCCCCATCCAGGAACACCTTCAATAGTATATGGTACTTCATATCCATTATCAAACGATACCATCATATGAAAATGACCATCATCTAATACATCCACAATAGTCCCAGCACCAAATACTAGTCCATATACTCTATCGCCTTTTTTAGCCTTTTTAAAATATGCCATATTGACTCCTTTATGCTTTTTATTATTATATCTTAATTTTATTCCAATTTGGAATTTTTTTCATAAAAAAAGGGGAAATTCAATATTTGAATTTCCCCTTTTTACTATAAGTTATTAGTAGACCTTCCTACTAATATATCACTATGCAGTGAATTTTTTTAATACTTATTTGTTAACAATATTAAATATGATAAGCTTTCCTCATTCACACCTCCGTATTGTTTGGATACAGTATTATAACATCATTTTATATTAATTCTATATTAAAAAATAAAACTAATTTAATCATTTTTTACTATAAACTCTTTTTCTAAAATCAGTTCATCTTTTAGATAAATTTTACCTACAAAAGAATCTTTAACATTATAAGTACCAACACCTTTTGGCGTTCCTGTCATAATAATATCACCATCTTCAATTGTCATAAAAGATTTAATCTCTTCTATCATCTGTTTTGGTTTATAAATCATTAGATCATAAGTTGCCTCTTGTTGTAACTTATCATTTAAAAATAGTTCAAACCTAAGATCCTCTACATTACCATTAAAACTGATAAAATCACTCAATACTGCAGACCCATCAAAACTTTTGGCTCTCTCCCATGGTAAACCTTTTTGTTTTAGATGATTTTGAATATTAGCATGTGTTAAATCAAGTCCAAAACCAATACCATCAATTTGACCATCTTTCATTAAAAAGCATATCTCACCTTCAAATCTTGTATCCTCTGTAAAATATTTTAAATTATTTGTAATAGAACTATTTGCTTTATTAAATACAACCATTGAAGAGGGCATCTCATTGTTTAACTCTTTTATATGTTCTACATAGTTTCTACCTATACAGATAACTTTACTTGGTGTTATATTTTGATTATTATATTTTATTATTTTCATTTAATTCCATCTCTATTTTTATATTAATTCATATGGTAACTGTATCTCAAAACAAGCACCCTTATCTTTGTTATATACTTTTATTATACCATTTAAATGTTTTTCTATAATTGTTTTACTCATATACAAGCCCAATCCTGTACCATTTTTCTTATCTTTTGTAGAAAAATATGGGTTAAAAATTTTATCGATTAAATCTGCTGATATCCCTCCACCACTATCACATATTTTAATATACATCTTATTATCTTTTGATTCTATAACTATATTAATATATTTTATTTGCATATTATTTATTATTATTGCCTCTTTTGCATTGTTAATTATATTAATAAATACCTGCATCAACTCTCGTGAATAAGTTTTTATTTTTTTACTACTATATGATTTTACCTCTATATTTATATCATGATATTCAAGTGATTTTCCAATCATTTTTATAACTTCATGTATAATATCATCTATAACTATCTCATCTTCTATTTTATTTGGTCTAAAAAAGTTTTTAAAATCATCAATTATTTTTGATAATTCTTGGGTTTGATTATTAATATTATTTACACTATTTTTTAAAGATTGGTTATCTAACAAATCAAGTTCTATATCTGCTAATATATTATTTGCATCCATAGAAATTACACTTAAAGGCTGTCTCCATTGATGAGCTATCATACTTATCATTTCACCCATTGCAGCATGTTGAGATTGAGATATAATTATCTCTTCTTGTTCTTGAAGTTTTAATTGGGCTTGCTGTAGCTCTTCTATTGGTTGACTAATCCATCTTGCTGTAAGAAATGCTACAAAAGCAGATAAAAAACTAAGTATCAAACCTATATAGATAATCATATTATTTGTTTGAATACTTTTTGATAATACTAATTCTTTAGGATATACAATGACTGCATGCCAATTCTCTCTATCATTGCCTTTATAGCTACCTAAAGTTTTTATTTTACCACCAAAACCTATATTTTTGTTATCCAATGATAATCTTAATGGAGCATAAGATATTAAACTTTTTTTATTATTTTGATTTACAATAATTGTGCCACTCTGAGATTGTTTTAAATATTTAATTACTTGTGGATTTATCCTTGTAGACAAAGGGGCTAAAGAATCTTCATAAACTATCAAGCCTTTTGTTCTAACTATTTTTAATTCACCATGCTTCATACTATTATAATGATTTACTATCTCTTTTAAAGTACTTATTATATTAACATTTGCTTTTAAAATACCTATTATCTCACCATCTTGTTTTATAGGAACAGTTACACCAATTACATATCCACGCACGCTTGCATCAAAACCTCTATCATCAAAGAATATTGCACCATCTCCATTCGAAAAAGATTCTTTCCACCAATATTTATGAGAATGTGCAAGTGTAGTTAATTTTCCAGTTGATGCTATCATAGTACCATATTTATTTGTTATAAAAAGTTCTCCATATACCCCTTTAAGTATATTTTGTTGTTTTTTTAAAAAAAGTGCTAATTTATTATGTAAATATGGCATCACAAAACTATCATTTTCATCTATAGCTTCCATCCATTTTTTATTTAGTTTATTAATTTTTTCTAATCTTTGCTTATCACTTAATTTTGTATATTCTAAATTACTTTTATTTAGCATCTCTTGCACTATTGGTGCAGAAGATATCGTCAGTGTATTTGAAAGTCTTTCTAAAAGCTCAACTTCAATATATCGTGCAGATTCTATAGCACTTATTGCAAGATTAGTTTTCTCATTTTGTATAATATTTTTATAACTTAATTGACTATAAATAAATGAAATAGAACTTACTATAACCAAGGCTATTACAAAAATACTTATAGAAATTTTATATTTTAATTGCATGCTGTTTTATCTTTTGTAAATTTATTATATAAAACTTATTCTAACAGAACTTTATTTAATACTCAAAGTTAATTATGTATATTTTCTATCTCTATTATAAGATAGCTTATGAATTGTTATTAATATTGCAAACAATATTAATCCAATTATATGATTATTTTGTATTGGATCAAAATAGCTATCCCAACCAAACATACTATCTTGACTTAATAGCAATAGGGTACTAAATGCAAATAAAACTCTTTCAAATATTTTAATTTGTTTATCCCAAAATCCTTCCATACTCAAAGCAAATCCAAGTAATCCAATCATAGCAAATCCAAATACTTCAAATCTTGCACTCCACTCTCCAGTTATCAATGGAGAAAATGCAAAGAGTAAAGGCATTATATATAAACCTTTCCCAAGTTTCCATGATTCAACCCCTGTTCTCATTGGTGGAGTTTTAGCAATACCAGCTGCAGCAAATGCAGCTAAACATACTGGTGGAGTAAGGTTGGAATCTTGTGATAACCAAAAAATTATCAAGTGAGCACTTAATAGATACATAGTAATTTCAGGAAGATCAATACCAGCTGCAGCTAACGCTGCCATCTCTGGACTTAACATAAGTCCAACTAATGCTGGAGCACTTAAAACTGCCAATACTACATAAGAAGCAGTTACAGGTAATCCCATACCCAATATAAGAGATGCAATAGCAATTAAAACTAAGGCAATCATCAAATTACCATTTGACCATTCCATAATAAGCTGAGAAAAAATAACACCGATTCCAGATATATTTATAACACCAACAATAATACCAACAGATACAAGTAATACCCCTGTAACTATCATATTATAACTACCTAATGCTAGAGCATCTAAAATCTCTTTTATCCCCATTCTTTTTGTTTTTGTAAGATATGACGAAGCAATAATAATCACTATAGATATACCTGCACTATATGTAGGAGTAAATCCATAAATAAGCAATCCAATAAGAGTAGATAAAGGAATAAGAAAATGAAACCCTTCTCTTAAAATTGGAAAAATTTTAACTTTCTCCTCATTTTCATCTGGCTTAATATCATGTTTTTTTGCATGTATATGAATATAAAATGCAATTGAAGCAAAATATAATACTGCAGGTAAAATCGATAATGTAATAATAGTTACAAATGGTATTTGAGTCATTTGAGCCATTATAAATGCACCTGCACCCATGATTGGTGGCATAATTTGCCCACCAGTACTAGCTGCTGTTTCTACACCTGCAGCAAATATAGGCTTAAATCCACTTTTTTTCATCATAGGAATTGTAATAGATCCAGTTGATACTGTATTTGCAACTGCACTTCCTGAAATAGTACCCATTAAAGCTGAAGAAAACACAGCTACGTGTCCTGCTCCTCCTCTAAATCTTCCTGTAATAGCACGAGATAGATCAACTATAAAATCCCCTGCTCCACTTTTTAATAAAAATGCAGCAAATAGGATAAACATAAATACATAAGTAGAAGATATTGTAGCAATTGAACCAAATAAACCTTCACCTGTAAAATACATTCTATATAAAAATCGCTCTACAGTCATACCACCAAAAGCAAAAACTCCAGTTAATTTTTCACCAAACCAGAGAATATATCCAATTGCAGTAATCATCAATCCTGGAATTATAATTCCAGTAGTTCTTCTGGTCATCTCTATAGCTAAAATAATAGATAAAACCGCTACATTAATGTCCCAAAAACGCATATTGATATTTGCACTTTCATATAAAGACTCTTCAAATGCCACAAGGTAAAAAAATGGTACTAAAGCCAATACACTTAAAACTATATCAAATATATTTACATACTCTTCATCATTGTATTTACTTGCTTTATAAGTTAAAAAGCCAAGTGAAGCCAAAAATGAAAAATGCGCAGCATTAAACCATAGGTTACTTAACCCACCTTGAATATTTATATAAAAATGAAATAATGAAATAAAAATAGCATAAAGAAAAGTAAATTTCTTTATGCTTTGTTTTGAATATTTAAATTGCATATAACTATTTTGCAATTAATCTTGCTGGTATTTCTATACCTTGCTCTTTATAGAACTTAGCAGCACCAGGATGTAATGGCATTGGTAATCCAGAAATTGCTTTAGTAATTGCCATAGCTTTTGTTGCTTTATGAACAGAATTTAAAAATGGTAAATTTTCATACATCGTTTTTGTTAATAGATAAACAACCTCATCCGGAGTATCTTTTGTTACAACTAATAAATTTGGTTGAGCAACAGTGTGAATATCTTTATTTAATCCTGGATATGAACCAGCTTTAATAGTATATGGAGTCCATACAGGATAAGCTTTTTGAATTTTTTTAATATTTTCATCTGAAAATTCTAAAATAGAAATTTTATCAGCTCCAATTGTTGCAAAAGCATTTGTCACTGCACTTGTAGGAACTCCAGAAGGGATATTCATACCTTTGATTTTCCCATCTTGTAATGAAGTAGAACTAGGTCCATATCCCATAAACTGAAGATTCATTTTTGTTGGGTCAATTCCAACTGCACCTAAAATTGTCTCACCTGAAACTCTTGTACCTGAATTTCTTTTACCTATAGAAAAATTTTCACCATAAAGGTTTTTAATATCCATAATATTTCCAGTTTTTGCATAATCATTATATACAACAAACTGTTCAACATTTTGCCATAACATACTTACAGATCTTAAGTTTTTTCTTGGATGTCCCTCATATTTACCAGTCCCTTGCCATGCCATAGAACCAAACAAACCTTGTAAAATTGCAAAATCAACTTCACCTTTATCGATCATATCAACATTTTCACCACTTCCTGCACTTGTGATTGCAGAAAAAGTCATCTTATATTTTTTGGCCAACTTTAAAGATGCAATAGTTGCCACACCAACTCCAACTGGATAGTAAGTACCACCCGTACTAGCCGTAGCAATTATATACTTTTGCTCTTTTTTTGCTGCAATTGCACTTGAACTTAACAATGCAATAGCACTTAGTGCTAACACCGATTTTTTTAAAATTTTCATAACTCTCCCTTTATGTTTTGATACGTTTATCATATCAAGTCATAAGCATAAAAGCTAATTCTTATAATTCCTTTACAGTTTACTAACATAATTTGTTACATTTTGTATCAAAAATGCGATATTATAGGAGCTAGAATGCTTTTTTATACATAATTCATACATAAAAGTTTTATGTATTTTAGTAATATTTTATAGTTATTTATGTAGAATATATTTTAAGGATTATTTTATGACATTTATTGACTTTAAAAAATTATTATTAGACGCAGAGATCACTTTACCAAAATTTGCAAATCTTGTAAAAGTAAGTGAAAAAAATATTCAAGCATATAAAAAGAAAAATGAAGTACCAAATACTATTGCGGTGATTGCAAAATGTTTTGCACATATGAATGCTCAAGGGATAGATTATAAAGAACAAATAAAAGAGTTAAATCTAAAAAAGAAAACTAAAGAGGGAGCAGGTTTTTCCAAAAAAAAATCCAAATCTGATAAATCAGAAGATAAAAACAGTTCTAAAAAAGATTAAAAGGAAAATATATCGACGCACTTATATCAGTTGGGGCTATATACTGTTTTATTTTACTTGGTTTTATAGCAAAAAAAACTTTCAAAGAGCAACTTGATCAAAAAAGTTTTATACTTCTTTCATTATATTTTTTACAACCAATTCTAACTTTTTGGGGACTTACAAGAGTTCCAATTGATACAAATCTTATAAAAACTCCATTTTATTATTTTATTATTATTACCATTACATTATTAATATTATTATTCCTTGCAAAATTTATTTTAAAAGATTCCAAAGAAAAATCAATATTTATAGCAGCTTCACTTATTGGAAATACTGGTAATTTAGGTATACCTCTTGGTATTGCTTTATATGGAGAAAGTAGTGTTGCCTATACAAGTATAATAAATATAGCAAATGTATTTTTTATCTATACTGTAGGTATTTACTTTTTTGCAAAAGAGAAATTTAATATATTTGATTCAATAAAAAGTATGTTAAAAATTCCAATTTTATGGTTTGCCCTTCTGGCCATTATATTTAATCTTGCTGGATTTAAAATAGATAAAAACATAGATAAAGTACTACAAATGGGTGCATACGCAACTATTGTAATACAGCTTATTATCTTTGGAATGTATCTAAGTCAAATAAAATTAAAGACTATAAACTATAATCTTTCTTTAAAAGTTGCCTTTGCAAAACATCTAATACTTCCAACCATTGGGTTAATAGTTATTATAAATACAAATCTTGATCCCATGATTGCATCATTATTATTAATAGAGCTGATGGTGCCACTTGCAGTTAATACAGTTAATATTGCTGCACTTTATGATTGTAAACCATATGATTTAACAGCTTCTATTTTAATAACAACTGTTATATTTATATCTATTTTATACTTTTATTTACAAATTATTCAGTATTTTTTATGGAGTTAATATGTGTGGCATTATAGGATGTAATTTTAAACCAAATCAAGATATAAAGACTCTTACAGATATGTTATTCAACAGAGGTCCAGATTTTCAAGCAACATATCAAATGCAGAATAACTATTTTGGACATACAAGACTTAGCATAATAGATCTTGATAATGAAGCAAATCAACCAATGGTATTTGATGATCTAATCTTGGTATTCAATGGAGAAATTTACAACTATAAAACTCTTATAAAATCTGAAAATCTAAAGATGCTTACCAAAAGTGATTCAGAAGTTTTAATAAGACTTTATCAAAAATACGGGATTGAATTTTTAAATAAACTAGAGGGGATGTTTAGTTTTTGTATTTATGATATTAAAAAAGATTTATATTTTTGTGCAAGAGACAGATATGGTAAAAAGCCATTTTTTTATTCAATTTTTGATAATAAATTTATCTTTTGCAGCAAGATAAAACCAATTTTAAAAGCTCTTGATTTAAAACCAAAACTAAATAAAGTTGCCCTTGCTCAGTATTTACAATATTTTGTACCACTTAGTCCAAACACTTTTTTTAATGATATTTTAAAGCTTGATTCTGCTTCATATTTAATTTATGAAAACAAAACAAAATCTTTAAAAATAAAAAAATATTATAAAATAAACACATATAAAAAGATTCATAATGAACAAACTGCCATAAAAGATATAGAAGAACTTTTATTTAAAGCAGTAGAACAAAGAATAACTGCAGATGTAGAGGTGGGATCACTTTTAAGTGGAGGAATAGATAGCTCTTTAATCTCTGCACTATACACAAATATCTCAGGTAAAAAAATTCAAACATTTAGTGTAGGGTATGATAGTTATGAAAAATATTCTGAACTTCCTTATGCCAATATCACCGCAAAACATATCAATAGTATTCATCACCCTTTAGTGATAAATAAAAATCAATACATAGATAGTTTTGAAGAGGTTTTGGATCAACTAGAAGAACCTCATGGGGATAGTGCGGCAATCCCTTTGTATCTTTTAACAAAAACTATTAAAAACAGTGGAATAAAAACTGTTTTAAGTGGAGAAGGAAGTGATGAGATATTTTTAGGATATGATAATTATGCCAAATTTTTAAAATATTATCAGTTTGCCACATCACTGCAAAGTGATCAGCAAGAGTTTTTAGATTCGATAATATCAGCTCTTCAAAATCAAACAAAAGAGAGTGAATACCTAAGAAGAGTAGTAAAAAAACAAACTATTTATAACTCTTTTGGGGAGATTTTTAATGACAAACAAAGAAAAGCTTTATTTAAAAAAAATCCATCATTTAAATCACCATCAAACAAAAAAGATCCTATTGATCATATGAGTAGTATTGATCTGCAAATATGGCTAGGGGAAGCACTACTTAGCAAAGTTGATAAAATGAGTATGGCAAACTCTATAGAGGTGAGAAATCCATTTTTACATAAAGACTTGGTAAATTATCTTTTTAGTGTAGATTCAAATATAAAAATGGGAGATACAAATAAATATCTTCTAAAACAAATAGCTTCAAAATATATCCCCTCACAGATTATAAATCGAACAAAAAAAGGGTTTAATTCCCCTTATAATGAGTGGCTCTTTGAAGCATTTGGTGAAGATTTATATAAAATTATCCTTGAAGTAAATAATCAAACAGATTTTTTTAATAAAACGTATCTAGATTTTATATATACTCAAGCAAAAAACAATAAATTTAAACAACATTTTTATTCTTTGTATATTTTCAGTAAATGGTATAAAAAGAATTTTTAGATATAATCATAACTATAATAAATTAAGGATCTAAATATGTTAGAAACTATTAAAAATAAAATCATTACATATGTATTTAAGATATCAAATAAACCTGTATTATTTCATGAACTTTTACAAGCAAATAAACTTTTTAATGAAGGGATGCATCTTGATGGGAAAAAATTAGGATTTAGACTTAGAATAGGAAGAGCATATTTAGTTTTTGTACTTCTTACTCATATATTTATCATTCCTGCAGCACTTATTGCGCATAAAATTTTTGCAATGGCTGATTGTCATGTTTCAATACTTGTAGCTATATTTTTTACAGGTATGATATTTGCTTCATTTGGTATGTTTAGAGAGTGGTTAAGTGATGAAATTGCATTAAATAGAATTACAACCGCATGGAAAATTCATTTTCCACATTTTCCATATGAAGAATATGGAGACAAAGTTGATGAAATTTACAATGATGCGCTAGTACAAGATATACAAAAGAAAGAGTTACAAAGATATATTTTAGATCGATTAATTGAAGTCGATTAAGATTTTAGATATAATGCAAAAAAATTAAATAAAGAGAAAAAATGGGTCAAACAATAACAGAAAAAATATTTAGTGCACATGTTGGTGAAAAAGTATATGCAGGACAAATTGTAAGAAGTCCTATTGATATGGTAATAGGTAATGATATTACTACTCCAATATCAATTAAAGCATTTGAAGAAAGTGGTGTAGAAAAACTTGCTAATCCAGATGGTTTTTCGATAGTTCTTGATCACTTTATTCCAGCAAAAGATATAGCTAGTGCAAATCAAGCTAGAATAAGTAGAGATTTTGCAGCAAAACATAATCTAAAAAACTTTTTTGATGAAAAAGATATGGGAATAGAACATGCACTTTTACCTGAAAAAGGGCTTGTAATCCCAGGAGATGTAATTATTGGGGCTGATTCTCATACATGTACACATGGAGCATTAGGTGCTTTTTCTACAGGAATGGGAAGTACAGATTTAGCATTTGCTATGATTACTGGAGGAAACTGGTTTAAAGTTCCAGAATCTATAAAGGTAATATTTAAAGGTAAGCCAAAGAAATTTGTAACAGGAAAAGATTTAATTCTAGAAATTATTAGAATGATTGGTGTTGATGGTGCTTTATATAAAACTTTAGAATTTACAGGTGACACAATTCAATATTTAACAATGGATGATAGATTTGCTTTATGTAATATGGCTATTGAAGCTGGAGCTAAATCTGGTATTGTTGCAGTTGATGATATTACTAGAGAATTTTTAGATTCAAGATCTGCTGCAAATGATGGATTAAGAGATACTCCAAAAGAGCATTATAGCGATGAAAATGCAACATATTGTCAAGTACTTGAAATTGATGTAGCAAATCTTGAACCAGTTATTGCATACCCATTTTTACCAGAAAATGGTCACCCTATGAGTCAAGCAGTAAAAGATAATATCAAAGTAGATCAAGTGTTTGTAGGATCTTGTACAAATGGACGATTAAGCGATTTAAAAGTAGCTTCTGAAATGCTAAAAGGGCAAAAAATAGCTCAACATACTAGAATGATTGTAACTCCAGGAACTCAAAAAATTCTTAGAGAAGCTACAAAACTTGGATATATTGATATCTTAGTTGATGCTGGTGCAGTTGTATCAAATCCTACTTGTGGTGCATGTCTTGGTGGATATATGGGAAT
>CAZAOJ010000021.1:0-32921 GCA_964486745.1 uncultured Arcobacteraceae bacterium | reverse complement strand
GTGAAGATGCAGATAAGCAGATATGGGTTTGTAAGAAATCTTAATTATGTGGTTTTCTATATTGAAACAATAGTAAAAATAAAATACCAAATATCCCAATAATTGCAGTCATGCCTATAGAGTAAAGTGAATTTATTTGGCTAAGAGCCAATACTCCAAACCCTGCAAATGTACTAATAAGTGAGTAAATTATAGCTAAAGTTGTATTGTGTGAGAGTATGGGTTCATTCATATATATTCCGTAATCAATTCCAATTGCAAGTACAATAAAGAGCATGAAGATATGCATAATATTAAGTGGGACAAAACATCCATAAAGAAGTATTAAAAATGCAGGAAAGATAATATAAATAAATGCATATATAAATCTCTTTTTAGTTACTAGTGTTAAAATTGATATAATTAATAAAAGTGTTAATCCCCCATAAAGTACTAGTTCATCATATACCTTTTTTAATGAGTTTGAAAACAGTACAGATGATTGGGCAGTTTTTGTAAATCCAAGTGCTAAAATTTGATCTAACTTATCTTTACTAACAAGAGCAGAGCATATATATTGGTTATTATCATATATGATATTAAATCCTAGCTGGTCTAAATATTTTCTTGTGTAGTTTGGATATGGTGGAAATATAGTTTTATTATCATAACTAGATATAAAATAATCCTCTTTAAATCCAATTTCTTTAGCATTAGTGATAAGTTGTTCTTTTAATTTTATAAAATTAAATTCTTTTAGTTTTGCTTGAGTATTTATGTATTCATTTTGACTTACTAAGCTATTTATTGCTATAGCACAATCTTTATCTATAGCTTTTATAGTTTTGGCATTTGAGATTAGGCTATTGACATCATTTGCAATTAATATGATTGGTACTTTGTTATTAATACTTAATCTAGATCTGAAAAAATCTCTATCCTCTTTTAATTTTATATTTTGATAATCAAGATTTTTGACATTAAAATCAAATTTTACAAAATTTGCTATTATAAATATTCCTATGACAGATATTAGAATAAGTACTTCTCCTTTTATTGTAAAAAAGCTTTTGAAATTCTCTTTAGAGTAGGGTTGTACATGTTTGATATTTATATATGGATATATAAATGCAAAATGTATATATGCAATAGTAAGTGATACTATTGTAAATATTGATATTTGTTTTATAAGTGGAAAATTTATAAATGAGATTAGAATAAATGCACTAATAGTTGTTAAAAATCCATAAAATACTGCTTTATTAAAACCAAGTTTTTCATGGTAGTAGTTGTGTAAATAGTGGTGAAACATATAATCAATGGATACTGAAGTAATAGCCGTACTAAAAGCTAAAGCTATAATAGAAGTGTCATTAAACATATATGTAGTAATAAGTTGTCCTGCAATTACAGAGGTAAATAAAGTAGCTGCAATATTAATAAAGAGGTATAAATTACGTAACACTACAAGATATAGTAATCCTAATAATATCATTGATACTTTTATGATAAATGCTGCATCTTCTTGAATAACTTGAGAATTTTCTACATAAAAAAATACTGTACTAAAATATTTTATATCTTTGTATGGTTTTAATTCTTTTTGTATATAGTTGTATATTTTAGTTCTAGATTTTTCATCTGTTTTTGATTCTATAGTAAAAAATGCAACATATCCATAATCTTCAAGTATTAATTGACCATTTTTTAATTTCATTTTTTTTGAAGGGATAGGTTTTTTAAGTATTTGTAATGGATCAGTTTTATCAATACTAAAATAAAATGGTGAAGATATCATCTCATCGTATATAGATTGTAGTTTTTGTTTGATATTAATTTGTTCAATATTTTTATATTTTAAGTCATTTAGGTAAAACTTGTATTGTTGTTTATATTTATTTAGTTCTTTGTTATTTAATGTATTATTTAAAGATATTTCTTTATTTGAAGATAACTTTTTTTTGATCTCATTTAGTTTATGTAAATCTTCTTTTTTAAACCCTTTTACTGCTACAAATAGAGTTTTTACATAAGTAAATTTTTCTGATAATTTATATACTTTTTTATCTTCACCTGTAAGCATTGTTGATAGCTGTGATGAGAATTGTTGATATGGCTTATATATAAAAAATAAGCTAAGAAATATAAAAAATATTAAAAAGTTAGAGTATCTAGTCAATAGTTTCAATAGAAATTGTATCCTTATTTCTCATATTTATAAATATGTTTTTTATAACTTTGTCAGATTTTTTTGTAATAGTTATAGAATCAATTACATCACTAATACCTGCTTTAGCACTAAGATATATTCTATTGTTTTTTTCTTTTTTGATAGTAAAAAACTGTTCAAGAGCATCATAATTTTCTTCAAAAATAGCTTTTAGAGCCAATCCCATGTATTGGGCTTGAGGGTATTTATCAAAGCTATACTCTTTTGTAGTTTCATTTGCTTGTATTGATATTTTATCATCATAGTAAGTGATAGTTTGTTTATTTGGTTTGCTGTATGCTACAACCATTTTATCAGTAGTGATTTCAAAATTACCAAATAGTTGTCTATCTACATTTAAAGCATCCATATGTCTAGTCTCTTTAAAGTTTTGGCTTGCAAAACAAAATGATAAAAAACTTAATAGTAGAAATAATATTTTCATAAAACACCTTAAACAATAATTGCTCTATTATACTATTTATTATATTTAAAAGATATAAAAAAAGCCCATAGGTAAAACCTATGAGCTTTTTTAGAAATCTAAAATATTAGATTATGCGTATGCAGGTGCAACGATATTTTGAGAGTCAACTTTATATGGGATAAGTGCCATATGTCTTGCTCTTTTGATTGCCATTTCAACTTGCTCTTGCATATTTTTAGAGTTACCAGTAAGTCTTCTAGGCATAATTTTACCTCTTTCACTTAAAGACATTTTTAATAAATCTAAGTTCTTGTAGTCAACATAGTCAACTTTCATTTCTGTATATCTACAGTATTTTCTTCCGTATTTTCTTCTTTGTTCAGCCATTTTAATCTCCTAGAATGGAATTTCATCTTCATTGATATCTATTTCAGGTACTTTATATTCAGGTTGTTGAACCTGAGTATTATTCATACCACCTTGTTGGGCATATGGGGCTTGATTATTAGATTGCGCTGGAGGCTGATTATAGTCATTTTGATTATATCCACCTTGATTATTTGAAGGGTTATCACCTTTTGAATCAAGAAATTTAAAGCTCTCTACTCTTAAAGTATGTTTACTTCTATTACTTCCATCTTGTGCAGTCCATTGTTCTAAAACTAATCGACCTTCAAGTAAAACCTTTGAACCTTTTCTAACATATTGATTTAAAATTTCACCACTTTTTCCAAATACTGAAAAATCAAGAAAACAAACTTCTTCTTTTTGTTCTCCATTTTGAGTCTTATATTTGTGTGAAGTTGCAATTGCAGATTTTGCAATAGCACTACCACTTGGTAAATATCTAAGTTCGATATCTCTAGTTAAGTTTCCAATCATTATTACACGGTTATACATTGTTGGTCCTTTTTAATTTAATGCAAATTAAGCGTTAGCTTTTTTTGCTGCCTCATTACTCATCTTAGTCCAAGATGCAATATCTTTTTTTGACTCATATTTAATAAACATAAATCTTAAGATATTTTCATTGATTCTGTAATTTCTTTCTAGTTCTAAAATAGAATCAGCAGGTGCAGTAAAATAAATTACGTAGTAGTAACCTCTTTTATTTTTTTGGATCTCATAAGCTAATTGTCTAGTTCCCATGTCATCAGCTGCAGTGATTTCTCCACCATTTTTCTCAATATTAGATCTAACTAATGCGATTTGTGCCTGTAACTCTTCTTCAGTTAACGTAGGCTTAACGATAAACATCGTTTCATAATGTTTGATTGCCATTATAATTTTCTCCTTATAGATTTCGCAAAAACTTAACAAAAAGTTCTCACAAGGGTTAAAGGCGATCATTTTATCTAAAGTGAACTGAAAACTTTCTTAACATAGCTTGAAGGTATAATTTGGGTTGATCTATTTTTGAACTTTTTAATTCTAATTCTAAATTTAATATAAACTCTAACATATCTAGATATTTTTGTGGTTTTATAGAGATAGCCAATCGTGCTTTTTTCTCCCAAATAGGTTTAGGAAGCATAAATCCAAATATCTCTTTAGAATTTGGTTGTCCTATAGTTCTTGCATATGAACTTATCATAAAAAGTTGTTGTATATATGTAGTTATTTGATTTATTAAATATATTTCATTTGTTCCAGATTCTAGTAATTCTTGTATATCTTCACTAATATTTTGAGAGCTAATAAGATTAAAAATAAAATCATCTAAACTTATACAATTAAAACCAAAACAGTGAATATCTACGTCTGAAGAAGTTATTGTTCCATCTAATATTGCTAATTTATTTAAATCATTTATACATAGCGATAAATTCTCTTTGTGCATCATATAAAGGTGTTGAAGTGCAGCGATATCATAAGATATATTTAGAGCTTTTGCTTCATCTTGTATGAGTTTTAAAGCTTCAGATGCATATGGTGCAAACATTCTTATTGCTACAGAGTTTGTTTTAGGTGAAAAATATTTATTCATAGTTCTAAAATCTGCATCACCAATACAAGAAAATATTACTGTACTATCACAATTTAGATTACAAGCTTCAATTAGTGTTGTTGTATCTTTTTTATTTAGTGGTTTATCAAGTTTAACTACTAAAGTATTATTTGAACTAAAAAGTGATGATTGAGATAAAATATTATAGGCATCTTTTACATTAAACTCATCAAAATATAGTTTTAAAGGAGGTTCATCAATACATAATTTATCAGTGATTATTTTAGTATATTTATCTACTAGATAAACAGATTGCCCATAAAATAAATAAGCATCAAAATTTTTGCCCTGTCTTAAAAGATTATCAAATTCATTTCTATACATTTTGAAATTTTACCCAACTATTGTTGCAATTATACTTTTACGAATAATATCACTTGATTTTATTTTTATTCTTACAGTTGAAAATAGTTTTTCACCATTATAATTATCAAGTGTTGCTTTAAGTCCAGTAATCTTTTGATCCACTTGTACAAGACCTTTATCTGTGTCAACAATCTTAGCAATTAATTCTTGATCGATGTGCTTTGAGGCCCATCTTGCATATTTTCTATCTTCTAAATCCCATACCATCATATCAACTTTTCTAGAAATAGAAGATATATATTCGCATAAATCATCTATATCTGAAGGTATTTTTTTTGTTTTTAGCATACGATGAAGTACTAAATCAGCATATCTTCTTATTGGTGATGTGAAGTGTGAATAACTCTCAAACCCTAAACCAAAGTGACCTAAGTTTTTTGAGCTATAAACCGCAAGTTGCTGAGTTTGAATAATAAGTTTATCAACTTCATCTCTTAGTAGTGCATTGTTGGCTTTTTCTTGAATAGATGTGATTGTACTATGTACATCATTTAATCTTTTTACTTTTAGACCCAATTGTGATACATCTTCAACTAATTTATCAAGTTTTTGTAAGCTTGGTTCTTCATGAATTCTAAATATTCCAATATTTCCTACATCACGGCTAGCTTGAATATTTGCTAAAAGCATACACTCTTCAATAAGTTGATGAGAAGGAGATGAAGTTTCAACTTCTACTTTTATAATCTCTTGATTTTTGTCTAATTTTAATCTATTTTCTTGTGTTCTAAAATCATAACCTTTTAGAAGTCGTTTTTTTCTAATCTTTGAAGTGACTTTATACAGTGAAATAATAGATTCGAATATTTGTTTTTCTGTATCATCAAAGTTATCCCAATGATTATCTAAGACTCTATCTATTCGTCCATAAGAAAATTTTCTTTTTGATTTTATTGTTGCTTCATAAAGTTTACTTTTGATTATATTGTGATTATTTTTTTTATCAAGATGAAGCTCATATACAAAAGCTAGTCTATTTACATCTGGTTTTAATGAACATAAATTATTGCTCAAAGATACGGGAAGCATTGGTAATACTTGATTTGGAAAATACACTGAAGTTGCTCTTTTTCTTGCATATATATCTAAGTCACTATTTTGTTTTACATAAGCACTAACATCAGCAATAGCGACATATAATATAAACTTTTCTTTATCAAAATATACTGCATCATCATGATCTTTTGCACCCATTGGATCTATTGTACAAAAAGGTAGATCAGTTAGATCTATTCTTTTTTCGTCTATTTTAATATCTTCATCTATATCTTTTAAATTAAAAGTTTTAGTTCTAAAATCTTGATTAAATAGGTGTAGAGATATCTTTTGATCTATAGAACTATTTTTTATATTTCCTAAATAAAGTGATACTTCTAGAGTTTTTGAATTTATAAGTAATATATCATTTTGTTTATATTTTGGATTGATTTTTGTTTTTAAAACTATAGCATCTTTTAATGTGATATATTTATTATCTTCAACACTTACTAATATATCTTGTTCGTTTGTGCTTAAAACTTCTATGATAGTTGCTTTATATCTATTTCGTGGATGAAATGAACGCTTTGCAATAACAATATCGCCATCATATGCACCTTGTAGTTTTTCAAATTCTATTGGTATTTTTTGATGTTCATTACTAGTGATTAGTTTTGCTTCATGGCGGTTGATTTGTATTTGTCCAATATAATATTTACTGTTTAAAGTATAGTTTTCACCATCTTTAGATATAATATCTTGACTTATTAACTCATCAAGTTGTTTTGGATAGTTTTGTAAAATTTTTAAAGCTTGATTAAGCATTGATATTCCTAGTGATTATTGATAAATTAAAATGTAATATACCATAATATAGTAATATTCTATGTTAAATAAGTAATAATAAAATAAAGTAGGTTAGTGAAAAAGATTATATATATTATATTGTTTATTGTTTCGATATTATTTGCAGAAGATAGAAATTTAAGTAAAAATAGTTCTATTGATAATTTAGAAGCTGAATTGTCAGATCTATTATCTGGACCTCTCTATCGAAAAGATACCCAGCAAATAAAAGAGATATATAATATATATTTAAAAAAAACAAATATTATTGCATTTGAGTATTATGATAATAATTTAGAAAAAAATATATATTCAATGGTAAAACAAAATGATAAAACAGTATTAGAATTTTCATTATTAAGTAATAATATATATAAAAAATCTGCAGAAGTAAAAACTATTCCTATTCATTATAAAGGTATGAATTTAGGATTTTTATTTATTTATTATAAAAATAAAATAGGTTTAAATAATGAAGAAAAACAATTTTTAAAAAATAAAAGTAATCTAAACATATGTATAGAAGAAAATAATATGCCTTATGAAGCTATAAATGATAATAACTTGATAGGAATAAATAGTGATTTATTAAAACAAATAAAATATGACTTGAATATATCTACAACTCTTATAGAAGTTAGTTCATATAAAGATAAGTTAGAAGCATTGAATACCCATAAATGTGATATGGCCTTTAATATGGTTCAAAAAGAGAATCAAAAAATACTATTTACTAAAGTATATTTAAAAGATTACATAGCAGTTGCTACGCTTTTAGATAAAGCATATTTAAAAACAATATCAGCTGTATCAAGCCATTCTTTAGGATTAATTACCAGTAAAGAGTATGAAAATAATATAATGACAAATATCTATAAGAAATTAAATTTTTATTTATATCCAAATATTCAAGAGGGTGTAATTGCACTTGAAAAAGGTAAAATATATGGTTTGTTTGGTTATAGTAATAACTTAGCATATAGTATAAAAAAAAGATATTTTAAAACAATTAAATTAAATGGGTATTTTAAAGATATTGAGATTAAGTACCGTATTGCAGTTAATTCTTCAGAACCTTTATTATTACACTCTATAAATAAAGTATTAAATAACTATAGTGATGATGATATTTTAAATCTTACAAGTAAATGGATAAATGTAAATCAAACACAATATATTGATTGGGATTTTATTAAAAATATATTAGTTATTTTGATTATTGTCTCAATATTTTTAATATATAGACATTATATTTTATCTGAATCAAATAAAAAATTAACAATAGAAGTTAAAAAAGAGTTAGAAAAAAATATAAAAAAAGATAAAATTATTGCATATCAAACAAGATTAGCAATTATGGGCGAGATGTTAAATAATATTGCACATCAATGGAGACAACCTTTAAACGAGATAAATTCTGTAGTTATGACAATAGATTATACAATGATGAAAGAAAAAATTTCTAGTAAAGATATTGATATACAACTTCAAAAAATAGAGAATCAGACACAATATATGTCAAATACAATTGATGATTTTCGTAATTATTTTAATCCAAATAAAATAAAAACTAATTTTACATTTAGTGAGTTGATTGATAAAAGTTTAAATATTTTTTCAGGAATAATTAGTAAATATAATATAAATATAAAAAAAATAGTATATAATGATGATAAATATTATAATTATATGTCAGAACTGATACAGATAATTATCACTATATTAAATAATTCAAAAGATGTGTTGATTTTAAATAAGATTAATAATCCTAAAATTTTAATCAAAATTTTTGATGGAGTTATTACTATTGAAGATAATGGTGGAGGGATTGATAAACAAAATATTGATAAAGTATTTGATCCGTACTTTACAACTAAAGGCAATAAAAAAGGTACAGGAATTGGTTTGTATTTATGTAAAATGATTGTAGAGGATTCTTTAAATGGTTCTATTAATGTCGAAAATACAGATCAAGGTGCAAAATTTATAATAAGACTGAATAAGGAAGATAATGAATAGAAAATTAAGTGTATTATATGCAGAAGATGAAACAAATGTAAGACAAAATTATGTTATGTATCTTCAAAAATATTTTAAGGTTGTATATGAGGCTCAAGATGGACAAGAAGCTTTAGAATTATATCATGAAAAAACTCCAGATGTAATAATTTTAGATATTTCAATGCCATATATAAATGGATTAGAAGTAGCAAAACAAATAAGACAAAATGATATTAAAACGCCCATAATTATATTAAGTGCTCATTCTCAAGAGGAAAAATTACTAAAAGCAGTAAAATTACAATTATTGGATTATTTAATTAAACCAATAAAAAGAGACGAACTTGAAGATGTTATAAATAAGGCAAAACATAGAATAGAAGTCAATAATGATGATCTTGATAGAAAAAGAGTTTTATTATTAAAAAACAATTATGTTTGGGATAAAAATACAAATCTTTTATATCATAAAGATAAAGTAGTACATTTAAAGAAAAGTGAATCTAAATTATTTGAATGCTTTATAGAACGACATAATCAAATTTTAGAACCAGAACAGATTCATAATTATATTCATGATGATAATCAAGATATTAAATATAATTATACATCAATACGAAATTTAATTAGTGGTTTAAGAAAAAAATTACCAAAAGATATGATTGATAATATTTATGGTAAAGGATATTTATTTAAATTATGATTCGTATAGTTAGTTTTTTTATTTTATTATCAATTTATAGCTATGCTATTGGACCTATTGTAAAATTAGCCACTTATAGTATCAAAAATGGTACAGTAGGATTAGCTTTATTAGATAATACAAATATTAAAAATGCAAAACTATCTTATGGTAAAATCAAAGTTGATTTTCATCAGCACCCTAATAATAACAAACTTTTATATGCATTGATTCCTGTGGATTTTCATGCTAAAAAAAAGCGTCAAAGAGTAAATGTATCATACAATTATAAAAATCAACATATGAATACAGGATTTTATTTTAATATTATTGAAGGAAACTATCCTAAGGAGTACTTGAAAGTAAAGAAGTCTAAAGTAAAACTTAGTTTAAAATCTCAACAAAGAGCTTCCAAAGAATATACAAAAGCAATTAGATTATATAAATCATATGATCCAAAAAAGTATTGGGAAGATAGATTTATACTTCCTATAAATAGTAAAATTACTAGTAAATTTGGTACAAAAAGAATGTTTAATGGTAAATTAAAAAGTTATCATGGTGGGACAGATTTTAGAGCAAAAATTGGAACACCTGTTAAGGCATCAAATAGTGGCATTGTAAAACTTGTCAAAAAACGATTTTATGCAGGTAATTCTATAATTATTGATCATGGTAAAGGAATATTTAGTAGTTATTATCATTTGAGTAAATTTAAAGTAAAAGTAGGGGATAAGGTTAAACGAGGACAAATTATAGCTTTAAGTGGAGCAACAGGGCGAATAACAGGACCACATTTACATTTTGGTATTAGAGTATATGGAGTAAATGTAGATCCAATACAGTTTATAAAAACTATTAACTCATTGGATAATCTTCCAATAGGAGTATAAAATGAATATTATTAGTTCAAATATAGATACTATTTTAGCACAAGCAATGGATGTACAAAAACAAGGAAAAACTTTAGATCAATTTAGAGACCAACTTATAAAAAATAGTTTAGAAGAAGATTCTAATAACATTCAAAATGAGCAATTACAGAAAAATCTTAAATTAGCAACAATGTTTAGTAGTGATTCTTCTATGTCAATAGTTTTAATTAATGCAGTTAAAAATACTGATCTAGATAGTTCAACTAAATTACTTACAAATCTTTTTACACAGCGAAATATATATTTAGATACACAAGATGACTCTACTTTAAGAGGTAATCTTTTAAGACAAAGTATTATTGATCAAATTGAAGATGAAGAGATAAAACAAGAACAACAAAAAATAGAAGATGAGTTTAAACAAACAATGTTCCAGTTTGATATAAGTGAATATTTTAACTCAATGCTTGATTTTGGTAGGGATGAAAAAGATAAACATAAAAATGATTCTCTTGGATCATTATATATAAATTTTTATGCACAAAATGAACTCCTTTATAATAACTACAAAGACTTAAAAGATATGAATAAAATTATGTTGAGTCAATATACAAATGGATTAGATTTACTTTTATAAACTAGATAATCGTTGTAATAGCTCTTTTGCCTCTTGAGCTGTAAAGAATATATTTCTTGAAAGTTCGTCATTATATTTTTTAATATAATGCATTTTAATTTGTGTTTTTTCTTGTGATGAAGAAGCTTTTTGTAAAGCATTATTCAATGTATTAATATATTCATTTTCAATCTGCTCCTTTTTATCTTCTGGATTACCATAAATGGAATTATCTTGTTTATAAAAGTAAAAAGCTATAAATAAAAATATTAAAATTATTAAACCATATAAATATTCCATAAATATAATTTAACAAACTTCACCTTAGTTTTTTATATTTTTGATATAATAAAAATATAAAATAGTTAATCCAAAGGGAATATTTATGTTTTTTGTATTTAATGATTCAAAACAACTTGTATTTTATATTATTGTTATACTAACGGGTATTGTTTTTGAATATTTAGATATTGCACCTGTTGAAAAAGTTATTGCAGTTGGAGTGTTTGCAGGATTGGTATTATATGTATTTAAAACCATCATTTTTGGACAATGCGAAAAATGTAAAAAAAATAAAGAAGAACACGATTGAGATTTAATATTGTATATATAGAAATTACAAATATTTGTGGTTTATCTTGTAGCTTTTGTCCACCTAAAATAAATCCTACTATGACTATGGATTTAGAATTTTTTGAACAGATTATAAAACAACTTGAAAATAAAACAAAACTTATAGCTTTACATGTTTTGGGAGATCCTTTGGTTGTGTCAAACTTAAAAGACTATTTAGATATTGCTCAAAAGTATAATATAAAAGTTATGATAACAACTACAGCGTACTATTTAAGAAGAGAATATTTTAACCTTTTAACACATAACGCTATTAAACAAATAAATTTTTCATTGAATAGTTTTAATAAGAATAGTATGAATAAAACTTTTGATGAATATATGGAAACAATTTTGGAATTTTGTTCATATAAAGTAACTAATAAAATAAATAGTTTTATAAATCTTAGACTTTGGAATAAAGATAAACAAAATAGTGAAAAAGAGTTTAATAATATGATTTATAAAAAATTAAATAGTTTTTTTGGTACCAATATCACAAATAATATAGAATCTAAATCAATAAGACTTGATAATAAAGTATTATTAAATTTTGATGATTATTTCATTTGGCCAAATTTAAATAACGACTATTCTTCTCAAGGATATTGTCAAGGTGCTACAAAACAAATAGCAGTACTTAGTAATGGAACCGTAGTTCCATGTTGCTTAGATTGTGATGGTATTATTAATCTGGGAGATTTACATAAACAGAATTTAGATGATATATTAAAAAATAAAAGAACTCAAAATTTAATTAATGGATTTAAAAATAATATAGCAGTTGAACCTTTATGTCAAACTTGTAGTTATAAAGATAGATTCAATATTTAACCTTGTGGTATTACTATCGTAAAAATTGCACCTTTTGGTTTACTTTTCGTGGTATCTTTATCATTTCTTACATATAATTTTCCATTACAATGATCTTCTATAATGATTTTTGACATATATAACCCAAGACCAGTTCCATCTGTTTTATCTTTAGTTGTAAAATATGGATCAAATATTTTATCAAATATTGCTTCATTTATTCCACCAGCATTATCAATAACTTCTATATGTACACTATTATTTTTATCATAAGTATTTATTAATATATATGGGTTGTTTATATTTTTTTCTGTTAAGACATCTTCTGCATTTTTAAGTAAATTTAATATTACTTGTCTTAGTTCATTTACATAAGTATTTATTGTCTGGGTACTATTTAAAGATTGCTCTATTTTTATATGTTTTGCTTTTATTGTTGATAATATAATATTTAAAGAGCCATCAATTATCTCTTTAGCAGTGGTAATATGTTTTTCTTTATCCTCTTTATAAAAATCTCTAAAATCATCAATAGTTTTACTTAAATGCTGAGATAACTCACCTACTTTTTTTAGTTTTAAATCATAATAATCTTTATCATAGTTTTCTAATAAATTTTTTAATAAAAGATCATTTGTACTTGCACTAATTGCAGTTAGTGGTTGTCTCCATTGATGAGCAATCATAGAGATCATTTCACCCATTTGTGCTAGTTTTGATTGTTGTAACATGGCTTTGTCTTTTTGAATATTTTTAATTCTTTCATTTTGTATTTTTTCTTCTAATAATTTATTTTTTGTAATATCAATTCTAACTGCAGAATATCCTATTATATTTTTATTATCATCAAATATAGGTTCTATATTTGCAAATACCCAGTAAAAACTACCATCTTTTTTCCTATTTTTAATTTCTGCATTCCATGGTTTACCATCTTGAATACTTTGCCACATTGTTTTAAAAACTTCACGTGGAGTATCAGGACTTCTTACCACATTATGTGGTTTACCTATTAGTTCATTTTGCTTATAACCTGATATTTTACAAAATGCTTCACTAGTATAAGTTATATTACCTTTTAAATCAGTTGTAGAACTAATAACATATTTTTCAAAAAGTAGTCTGGCTTGTCTATCTTTTTTCATTATTTTAAATATAATATTCATCAATAGTATAAATGATATTATAGTTAATATATTAAATATAGATGAGAGTATAAGTTTATTGAAAATTTTATTTTGTTCTTGTGTAATTGATAATGTAATATTATTTTCAAGATAATTATCTATAGTTTGTAATTTATTAATTCTATATGTTACATTTTTAAACCAATATTCTGGAGAAATTTTTGATAATTTTGATATATTAGAATTTATAATTGTATTTCTAATTTGATTAATAATATTTAATTCATCACCTTTTATTGTATTTTTAAAAAAATTTATAGTTTGTTTATTTGAAAAATTTATAAATTTCTCAAAATATATATCTTCTAATGTAATTAACTTTAAAAAATTTAATTTTTGTGATTTTAAAAATTTGTTATTTGCAAGTATAGCCGCACCCAATGCTCTTTCAATTCCTAATGTTTCTTTTGCAAATAAGAAATTATTATATGCTTCAATCTGTTTTGTTATATTTTTTATTCTGGATATTTTAGAGTTTGCAGTAATTATCTTTAAAAGATAATCATTTATTTCAGAATATTTTTTTATAGCATCCAAAGTGTTGATATTAAATGTATCCACATTTATTCTAATGGCTAATAAATAATTTATTTCAAGGTATTTTATATTTCTAATATTTGTAAAATTATCATTTTGAAGGAATACTTTTAAATTATTTATTGCTTTTATTGTATTATTTCGTTGAACTATTAATTCTTTTTTTAGTTTTTTACCATTACTTGCAATAAAACCAGAAGATAAACCTCTTTCTCTTTGGATCTCATGAATTGTTCTTGATAAATGTCTTGATAAATCAATTCCACTTTTTAATTCTTTTAGTGAATTATATTGAAAATATTTATTACTTGCTAAGTATGTGGAATAAGTCAGTACTATTAGTAAAAATAAAGATACTGGTAATAATGTTTTAATGTGAATATCTTTTAACATTTAATTATCCAATTGTATATCTCGTTTTTCAAATGCAACAACTTTATTTCTACCACCTCTTTTGGCTTCATATAGTGCTTCATCTGTTCTTCTTATTATATTGTCTATTATAATTTCATCATTACAAATACATTGTGATATGCCAATACTAACTGTAAATTTTAGTATATTATTTTCGATATCATTAATTTTAATTTCCATTTTTTCTACTGAAGATTGTATTTTTTTAGCTATTGATATCGCACCATTTATATCAGTATTTGGTAAAAGTATTACAAATTCTTCCCCTCCAAATCTAACTACTACATCACTATCTCTTGTGTATTCTAATAGTTTATTGGCTAGTTTTTTTATGACCTTATCTCCTAGAGCATGACCATAAGTATCATTGATATTTTTAAACCTATCAATATCAATCATTAATGCAGATAAGTTTTCTTGATCCCTTTTGGCAATTTGTATTAGAGTTTTTGATATTTCTGTAAAATATCTTCTATTATATAAATTTGTCAATGGATCTTTATTTGCCATATTTGTTAGTTCTTTTTTTGCAATTTCAAGTTCTTTGGTTCTATCTCTTACTAGTTGTTCTAATGTTTGCTCATATTGTGAATTCTTTTTTTTATAATAAATCTTTTCACATACATGTTTAATAACTTTTTCAAGTTGTTTAAAGTTAATAGGTTTTAATAAAAAACCATTTATATCTAATTTGATACATTCTAATAAAATATCAGATTCATTATGTGCTGTTGTAATAATTATAGGAATATTTTGTTTATCATAATCTTCTATTTTTCTAATACTTTTACACATATCTATACCACTCATTACAGGCATTCTAATATCACTTATAATAAGATCAAAATTATTCAGATTAAATATTTTTAGAGCTTCTTCTCCATTGATTGCTGTTGTAATATTATTGAAGAAATTCCCAAGGAGTAAAATTATACTTTCTCTAGCTTCTTTATTGTCCTCAACATATAATACATTTAGTGTTTTTGTAAAATTTATTAACTCTTTAATATTAAATCTATTATACATTTTGATTTCCTTTAAATATAGGTATTTTTATAGTAAAGCAAGCACCATTTTTATTATTTGTGACAATTAAATCTCCATTGCTATGATCTCTTACAATAATTTGACTCATATATAACCCAAGACCAGTTCCATCTTTTTGTGTTTTTGTTGAAAAATATGGATCAAATATTTTATCTATAACATTTTTTGGGATACCACCACCATTGTCTGAGATTTTAAGATATGAATATTCATCATCTTCATAAGTTTTAATATCTATATATGGATCTTTAATACCTTTTTCTATTAAAATATCTTCAGAGTTTTTTATAAGATTTAGTATAACTTGTCTTAATTCATTTGGAAGAGTATTTATTTTTGTTTTACATTTAAAATCAGTTGTAACTTTGATACTTTTTTCTTTTAGTGAAGTTAGTACAATTTGTAAAGCACCCTCAACAATAGTTGAATATAATACTTCTTCTTTTTTATTATCTTCTTTGTAGAAATTTCTAAAATCATCAATTGTTTTACTTAAATGCTGAGATAAGTCATCAATAGATTCCAGTTTATTATCAAAATATTTATTATCGTAATTACCTAGCATATTTTTCATATAAAGATCACTAGCTGTTGCAGATATTGCAGTTAATGGTTGTCTCCACTGATGTGCAATCATCGATATCATTTCACCCATTTGTGCTAATTTACTTTGTTGTAGTAATGTTTTATCTTTTTGTTTACTTCTTTTTAATTCATCTTTTAGATGAATACTATCTGTTATATCCAGTCGAACTGCAGCATATCCTTCTATTTTACCTTTCTTATTAAATAGTGGTTCAACATTTGCATAAACCCAATAATAACCCCCATCTTTTTTAAGGTTTTTAACCTCTCCACTCCAGTTTTTACCTTGTTGAATAGTATCCCATAGATCTTTAAATGCACTTTTAGGCATATCTTTATGTCTAATAATATTATGAGGTTTACCTATTAATTCTTCTCTATCATATCCAGATATTTTACAAAAAGCATCACTAACTTCAGTGATTCTTCCTTTTGTATCTGTACTTGAACTAATGATATATTTATCAATTAAGTTTTTTAATCTTTGTTCACTCTTTATAAGTTTACTTACTAAAATAATCATTAATAAAAATATAAATATACTAACAATATTTAATGAAGAAAATCCCCAAAACTGTTCATATGTTTTTTCTTGTTCATTATTTATATTTTTTAAAATTTCTTTTTCTAAGTAATCATCTACTAATTGTAGTTTATTTATTTTTAGTGTTATATTTTTAAACCAATATTCTGGATTAATATTATAGGTATTATTCTTAGAATATAAAATTTTATTTCTAATGTTTTCAACTATATTAATTGATTCACCATTTACTATTTTATTATAAAAATCACCACTTTGTTTTGATACATATTTAAAGAAATTTTTTGTATATAATTTTTCAATAGCAATTAAATTTGTAAAATGAATTATAAGTTCATTATCAAACTCTTTTTTTGATAGTATTGCTGTTCCTATTGCTCTTTCAATACCAACATTTTCTTTTAAGTATAGAAAATTACTATATGCAATTATATTTTGTGTAATCATAGGAATTTTTGATATCTTTGATATCTCAATAATAATATTAATAAGATCATCATTCATTTGTGAATAATAATCTATCATATCATATGCACTAATATCTAATTTATCTATTTTAGTTCGTAAAGGAGACAGTTTTTTTATATCTAAAATAATCTTTTTTAGATTATGTACAATATTTTGATTTTTGATAGTTTTGATATATATATTTAAATATTTAATTTTTTTATTAGTTATTATTCTTTGTTTAAGAAGTTCTTGTTTAAATTTTTTACCATTATTTGTTAAATATCCAGAACTTAAACCTCTCTCAATTTGAGTTGAATGTACAAGTTTAGAAATATGAGTAGCTAAATTTATACCATTTTTTAATTCATTTAGTGATTTTCCTTTTGTATATTGTTGGCTAATTAAACTTGTTGTAAGAAGTAGTACTATTAAAATTAAAATTGATAGTGGTAATAAAAGCTTAGTTTTTATTTTTATGTATTTAAACATTTAATATTTCCTTTTTATATATTTTCATAAGAGCATTAATTAAATGATTCATATCAATAGGTTTTACTAGAAAATCATCTACTATATTAGTATTAAAATTTAAATTATTGTCTGAATAATTATATGCAGATAAAACAACTATATATATATCTTTATTTATTTCCCTAATTTTTGTAATCATTTCTGAACCATTCATATTTGGCATATGTATATCTGTAAGAATTAAATTAAATTTATCAATATTAAATTTTTGTAATCCATCTATTCCATCGTTTGCAACTGTTATTCTTGTAAAAAAATTGCTTAGCAAGCCGAGCATTGAATCTCTAGCTTCTTTATTGTCTTCTACATATAGTAAATTATAAGTATTTGTAAACTTAATTAATTTAGATATATCAACTTGTGAAGTCATAATTTTAAATCCTATACAAATTGTTTTGGTTCACTGAAATAATACCCTTGAAATGCATCTGCACCCATTTGATCTAACATATTATATATTAGTTCATTATGTACATATTCACATACAACTTTAATATTTAGATTTTTTGCAAAATTTATAATTGTTTTTACAATTAGTGCTTCTTTGGGATTAAGATGTATATTTTTTACTAACGATCCATCAACTTTTATAAAATCAGGATTCATATCTAATAAATAAGAGAAATTAGAATATCCACTACCAAAATCATCAATAGCAATACGTACATTATGTTGTCTCATATTTTCTATAAAATCATTTAAAATTGTAAAATTTCCTATACATTCATTTTCAATTATTTCAATTGTTAATCGTCCTGATACATTATATGTATTTAGTTGCTCCTCTAGATATCGTATTAAAGGTTTATTAATTATATCATTAAACATAAAATTGAGTGAGAATTCAGTATCACAATCTTTAAATCTTTCAAAAGATTTTTTAATCATAATTTTTGTAAATTCACTATAATATCTAGTATTTGTAATTGCCTTTAGAAACTTTTTAGGAGATATCGCTTCATTATCTATAATTACTCTTGCTAAACATTCAAAAGATTTTGTACCATCACTTTTTACTATTGATTGATAGTATGGAATAATAGTATCCTCTTTTATCGCATTTTTTATCATTTTTACAGAATTTATTTCTCTTTGGTAAGAATCTTCAAGATGCATATTTTTATCATAATAAATCATATGTATATTATTTTTTTTAGCATGATGTAGTGCAATTTCTGCATTTTTTAATATATCTTTTCTATTATGTCCTGATGCTATTGATACAGTAACTGAAACATGTAACTCTATAAAATTAGTATCATCAATTTTTATAGTAATATTTGCATTTTCTATTTTATCTAGAATCTCAGTTACAATAGTATTTGTAAAATTTAGATCATCATCAAGTAAATCTAAAAATACAAATTGATCAGTACCAACTCTATAAAAAGAGTATCTTTCATTATTTAGATGTTCTAAAAAATCTGCAATACTAATTAGTAGCTTATCTCCAGCATCTGTACCATATAAATCATTGATAATAGAAAATCCATTTATATCAATTAACATCATTCCATATGGTTTATCTTCATCTAATACTTTTAATAATGAGTTTCTATTTGGTAAAGTAGTTAATTTATCATAGAAGTGTTGATATAATAAATCTTTATTTTTTAGTCTTATTTGTTCTGTTTGTTCTTTAACTTTTAATTCTAAACTATTTTGATATTCTTTTAATTGGTGTTTTAAATATAACTTATCAACTACCTTATTTATGGTTTGTATAAATTGATCTAATTCAATTGGTTTTATTAAGTAGCCTTCGACACCAATTTTAATTGTTTCCATAAAAAATTCTAATTCACTATATGCTGATAGTATAAGAATTGGGATATCTTTATCTTTATGTCTTATTTTTTTTGACATATCTATACCATTCATATTTGGCATATTAATATCAGTAATTATGATATCAAATTTATCATTGAAAAATTTTTCATAACCATCAAGGCCATCAACAGCAACTGTTATGTTATCAAATAGATTTGATAACATAGCTAGGGTAGTTTCTCTTGCTTCAATATTATCTTCCACAAATAAAACTTTTAGTGTTTTTATATAGCTTAAATTGTTCATAAAAATTCTTTTTTTAATGTAATCTTAGACTATGATACTATAAAAAACCTGAAATTAGATTCATTTTAAGTATATATTAATAATTTTTTAATAAGTAATTATATTGTCACTTTTATTGGCAACACTAAATATTATTAGATTATATTTTCTTGCATAATATTTCATTAATAATTTTTGTAATGTTGGTTCAATTGATGGAGTAAACCAGGCATTATTTGAAATAGATATTACATATTTTGGACTATTTTCATATATTTTATCAGTAGTTGTTTCATAGCAAATTGCATTTCTGAATTTTACTCCTTTTATTTCAAAGTCAGTTGGTTTTTTTGCTGTAGTGTAATCTTGTGCACCATTAAAGAAAATATCATTTATAATATCAGTTAAAAATTTTGGAAAAGGAACAGCCTCGCCAAAAGGAACAAGTACAACTTTATGTGCAATAGTGACTATACCATCCTCAAACATATAAGAAGAGTTGTGATATTGTCCATTTTCTTTATGCATAGCTCCTGTAATAATTGTAATATCTTTAGATAATTGTTTTAATCTTTGCATCAAATTAATACTTTTATTTAATAGTATCGGAAAAGCTGTTTCTGGTAAAATTACAACATCATAATTATTATTTATGGCATCTTTTATTTTTATAAAATTAATATCTATAATATTTTTTGTATATTTTTTGTTCCATTTATATTTCTGATCTATATTAAACTGGGGCATTGCAATTTTGATATTTGGCAATTTTGGTGGAGTGTAATTGTAGTTTATTGCAATTAATAATAAACATAAAGATAAGATTTTATATGTTTTATTTTTAAAATAAATAAATAAAGATATACTAAGAATAATAATTAAAAACGATATTTTAGAACTAGAAAAATAGCTATTAATAAAAAGAAGTTCAGGTTTAAACCAATTAAATGAAAAAGGAGATATAAAACTTAATAAAAAAAGTAGAGATGCTCTAATATATAGTTTAGAATATATTGTAGTTGTTACAAATAAAATAGCATATATTAATCCAAACCCAATTACTCCTAATGGCATTAAATAAGATAGGTCATAATACACAAAACTAATACTTACCCACCAAAACCATAAAATTCCCGTAAAGAATCCACCCCAAAATAAACTTATTCGATCAAGTGTTAAGAAAGTATAAATTGCCATAAGTGCTAAAATAGAATTAAAAAATGTATTGCTTATGTTAAAATATTCTAAATAGATAAATGCACTAAATAGTAAAGATAAGTATAAGCCTTTTATCAGGCAATTAAGAGTAATATATTTGGTTTTAAAAAGCATACACTAAGTATAGCAAAGTATAAATTAAAGGACATAAAATGCAAGATGGAAGTTTATTAGGATCATTATTACCGTTAATCGTATTATTTGCGATTTTCTATTTTTTGATTATCAGACCACAACAAAAACAAGCAAAAGATCATAAAACTATGATTGAAAATATGCAAAAAGGTGATAAAATAATCACTACAGGTGGATTAATAGTAGAAGTTGTAAAAGTTGAAGATGATTTCTTTACAGTAAAACATGAAGATGGGACAAAAATGAAACTTGTTAAACAATATGTTGCAAGTAAAATGGACTAATATAGACAAATTTTTTTATAAGGAAAATTATTGAATTTTTTTAATTACCGTATGGTGATATTTATTTTAGTTGCATTATTTGGTATAGTTTTTTCTATGCCATCATTTTTGCAAACAGATGGTAAAAAGATATCACTTGGACTTGATTTACAAGGTGGATTGCATATGCGTTTGGGTGTGCAAGTTGATGAAGCAGTTACTACAAAAATAAAATCAATTGCATCATCTATAAAATATTTTACAGATGATGAAGATATTTTAATAGAAGATTTGTCATTTGATGATGAAAAAGTTTCATTTGTGGTTTTAGATCCTGATGAAGTTTCAAAAGTTGATGAAATGTTAAAGAAGATAAAAGGTCTTGATATTACTAAAACAGAAGATCATGCATATACTATTAAACTTCAACCAGCTCAAATAGCTCTAACTAAAGATATGGCTGTATCTCAAGCTGTTGAGACTATTAGAAATAGACTTGATCAATTTGGATTGGCTGAACCTTCAGTTGTGAGACAAGGTGCAACTGATATTGTTGTAGAGCTTCCTGGAATTAAATCACAAGAGCAAGAGCAGCGTGCACGTGAGCTTATATCAAAGCCTGCAAATCTTGAGATGATGGCAGTAGATGAAGAAAGAGCAGATCAAGTATACACTATGAGTCCAGCAAAAGCTTCACAATATGGAGATGTAATTTTATCTGGATCAGCTGATGAAAATAAAAAATATCTTTTAAAAGAGATACCAATATTAAATGGTAGTCAAATTATTGATGCAAAAGTTGCTTTTGATCAAAACAATCAACCAATTATTAATTTTACTTTAAACTCTATTGGTGGTAAAATCTTTGGAGACTTTTCTGGTAAAAGTGTTGGAAAAAGAATGGCTGTTGTTTTAGATGGAAAGGTTTATTCTGCACCTGTAATTCGTGAAAGAATAGGTGGAGGAAGTGGTCAGATCTCTGGTGGATTTACTATGGCTGAAGCTGGAAACGTTGCAATTGCTTTAAGAAGTGGAGCATTACCTGCTAGTGTTAAGATGCTTGAAAAAAGATCAGTTGGACCTAGTTTAGGTGCTGATTCTATTAAAGCTTCAATGATTGCACTTATATCTGGATTTTTACTTGTAATTGTATTTATGGTTGTATATTATGGTATGGCTGGAGTTGTTGCAAATGTGGCATTGATTGTAAATATATTTATTCTTATTGCAGTTATGGCAATGTTTGGTGCTACTTTAACGCTTCCTGGTATGGCAGGTATTGTACTTACCGTTGGTATGGCAGTTGATGCTAATGTTATTATTACAGAGCGTATTAGAGAATTGCTAAAAAGTGGTAAGAGTATTCAAAAAGCTGTTGAAGATGGATATAATAATGCAATGAGAGCGATTTTGGATGCAAATATTACTACACTTTTAGTTGCTATTATATTATATGCTTACGGAACAGGACCTATTAAAGGTTTTGCTATTACTATCTCTATTGGTATTTTAGCATCAATGATTACTGCAATACTTGGAACTCATGGTATATATGAAGCTATGATGCCAAAAATGTTAAAAAGTAAAAATCATAAAAAATTGTTTGGGATATAAAAATGGAACTATTTAAAAAAGACACAATTTATAATTTTATGGGCAAAAGATTACAATTTCTTGCCCTATCTGGTATAGTTTTAATCGCATCAATTGTTTTGATATTTACAAAAGGTTTAAATTTTGGTATTGATTTTGCAGGTGGTACAATTGTTCAAGTAAAATATGAAAAAACTGCTCCAATTAATCAAATTAGAGATATTTTACATACTAAAAAAGCATATGAAACTGCAACTATCACTGAATTTGGTACACCACAAGAGATTGTTATACGAATAACTGGAAGTTCAACTTCACTACAAACTGATATTGGTGATGAATTAAGAGAGATCTTAAAACCTACAGGGAAATTTGAAGTAAGAAGAGTTGATATGGTAGGACCTAAAGTTGGAGGAGAACTTCAACAAAAAGGTCTTATGGCACTTGCACTATCATTAATAGTAATTATGGCTTATGTTTCATTTAGATTTGAGTGGAGATTTGCACTTGCTTCTATTTTAGCTTTAATTCATGATGTTACTATCGCCATTGGTGCAATATCACTTTTCCAAGTGGATGTAAACTTAGATATTCTTGCAGCTATTTTAACAATACTTGGATATTCATTAAATGATACAATTATTGTATTTGATAGAATTAGAGAGGGCGTTCAAAGCTCTAAGAAAACTGATCTTAATGAAGTAGTAAATGAATCAGTTTCAAAAACTTTAAGTAGAACTACTCTTACATCATTAACAACATTTTTTGTTGTATTTACATTGTTTTTATTTGGTGGAGAGATAATTTATGGATTTAGTTTTACATTGTTAGTTGGTGTTGTAGTTGGTACATATTCATCTATTTTTATTGCTGCATCATTTTTGGTTCAATTAAAATTTTCTATAAGTGATTTTAGAAAAAAAGAAGCTTTAAAATTAAAAGCGCAACAAGAAAAAAATAAAATGCGTGCTCAGTTTGAGCAAGGTACTATTTAAATAAAAAGGGGATAGTATGGATTGGGGTAGAGTAATATATGTATTTTTCTCATTAATGAGTTTAACTACAACAGCTGGATTTTTATATGAGCATAATGAGATTGCTTTATTTTTAGCTGCAAGTGTTAATGTAATATCTACAATATTAAAAATTGGGGTTTTAAATGTAAGATCTGCTGAATTACTTGCAAGTTCATTGGTTGCAGATCTTCACTTAATACCTGCATTTGTAGTGATGACTTTTACAGATAGATTAGATTTTGCAATATCTTTGGCTATTGGAGCTATTGTAGCAAATCTATTCTCTGTCGCACTGACTTTAATTGATAGTGCACAAATAAAAGAAAAGGAAGAGTTTTAATGCAATACGAGCCAAAACAAATTGAGCAAAAATGGCAAAAATTTTGGAATGATAATAATTCAAATGAACCGCTTGATGAAGATTGTGGTAAAGAAAAAAAATATATTTTGAGTATGTTTCCATATCCAAGTGGAAGAATTCATATGGGACATGTAAGAAATTATTGTTTAGGTGATGCATTTGCTAGATATTATAGAAAAAATGATTTTAATGTATTACATCCAATAGGATGGGATAGTTTTGGGATGCCTGCAGAAAATGCAGCAATAAAAAATAAACTACATCCAAAAAAATGGACTTATGAAAATATAGATTATATGAGAAAAGAGCTTGAAGCACTTGGTTTATCTTTTTCAAAAACAAGAGAGTTTGCTACAAGTGATGAATTATATACAAGATGGGAACAAGAGTTTATTATAAAAATGTATGAACAAGGTTTAATGTATAGAAAATCTACTACAGTAAACTGGTGTGAAGAGTGTCATACAGTTTTAGCAAATGAGCAAGTAGAAGAGGGGTGTTGTTGGCGTTGTGATAATGAAGTACAACAAAAAGAAATGCCTGGATACTATATAGGTATTACTAAATATGCACAAGAGCTATTAGATGATTTAAAAGATCTTGAAGGACTTTGGCCATCACAAGTACTTACTATGCAAGAAAATTGGATAGGAAGAAGTGAAGGATTAGAATTTGATTTTACTTTAAGCGATGAATCAAAAGCAAAACTTGATAATAAATTTGAAAAATATACAGTATTTACAACAAGACCTGATACTATTTTTGGTGTAACATATTCTGCACTTTCTCCTGAACATGAAATTGTAAAATATCTAATAGATAATAAGCTTTTAAGTGATGAGAAAATAAAAGCTATCAAAGAGATGCAAAAAGTAAGTGAAAGAGATAGAGCTACACAAGATAAAGAGGGACTTAGTCTTGAAATTGATGTTATACATCCATTAACTGGAGCAAAAATCCCTGTATGGGTAGCAAACTTTGTACTTGTATCTTATGGTGGAGGAGCTGTTATGGCAGTTCCAGCTCATGATCAAAGAGATTTTGAGTTTGCAAAAAAATATGATCTTGATATAAAAATTGTTATTGATACTCCTGATGGAATTTTAAAACTAGAAGAAGCTTATACTGGTGATGGTGAGCTTGTAGATAGCACTGAACAATTTAATGGTATGCCAAATAAAAAAGCTAAAAAAGCTATTTTATATCATTTTGAACAAAATGGTTTAGGTAAAAAACAGATCAATTTTAAACTAAGAGATTGGGGAGTTTCGCGTCAGCGATATTGGGGTGCGCCAATTCCTTTTATCCATTGTGAAAAATGTGGACTTGTACCTGAAAAACTTGAAAATCTTCCTGTAGCACTTCCTGAAGATGTAACAATTACAGGGGAAGGAAATCCTCTTGAAACACACCCTACATGGAAACATTGTAAATGTCCTTCTTGTGGAGATGATGCAATAAGAGAAACAGATACTCTTGATACTTTTGTTCAATCATCATGGTATTTTTTAAGATATGCAACAAATCCAAAAAGATGGGAAGAAGAGGGTATAAATAAGGATGATTCATCGTATTGGATGGATGTTGATCAATATGTTGGTGGAATTGAACATGCTATTTTACACTTACTTTATGCAAGATTTTTTACAAAAGCACTTAATACTCTTGGATATACAAATTCAAAAGAGCCATTTAAAAAACTACTTACTCAAGGTATGGTTTTAAAAGATGGTGCAAAAATGAGTAAATCAAAAGGTAATGTAGTAGATCCAGATGCAATTGTTAGCAAATATGGAGCTGATACTGCAAGATTATTTATGATGTTTGCAGCTCCTCCAACTAAAGAGTTAGAGTGGAATGATAGCGCAGTTGAAGGTGCGTATAGATTTATAAAAAGATTAGCTGAACGAACTGTAAATATTACTGATGATGCAGTAGAAAATTTTAAAAATATTGATCATAGCAGTTTAAACAAAGATGAAAAAGATGCAAGAAGAAAAATTTATGAAGCATTGAAAAAATCTGATGAAGTTATGAATAAAACATATGCATTTAATACATTGATTGCTTCAAGTATGGAAGCTATGAATGCACTGCAAAATCAAAATAATCCAATGATTTGGGCTGAAGGTTATTATATATTATCAAATATTTTAGAACCTATTGTTCCACATATTTGTTGGGAAATTAGTGATAAATTTTTTAATAATGAAAACTTTAATAATACTATTGAAGTAAAAGAGGAAGTTTTTGCACTTGATAGTATTACTTTAGCTGTAACTATAAATGGTAAAAAAAGATGTGAAATTGAAGTGGTTCCAGATGCAACTAAAGATGAGATTTTAGTTATTGCAAAACAAGCTGCAACTAAATGGCTTGAAGATAAACAATTAATAAAAGAGATTGTTGTACCAAATAAATTAGTAAACTTGGTAATTAAAGGCTAAATAATGAATTTTAGACATAGTATTTTTATATTATTAATTTCTTTTATAATATTAGGATGTGGGTATAAACCTTCATCTTGGTATGCAAGACAGGCTATTAATGGTAATGTATTTGTAGATATAAAAATAAATATCATCGATCCAAGAAATGCTGTACTTATTAAAGATGCTATGAACGAAATTGTTGTAAATAAGTTTGGTTCAAAATTAACTACTAATAAAAAGTTAGCCAATACTTTAGTTAATTTAGAATTAGGAACTGTTAGTTTAACTCAAATTCAATATGATGTTGATGGATATGTAAGGTTATATAGAATTTTGGTACCTATAAATGTAACATATAAAAATGATAAAAAACGTGGTAAATTTGCTGTTAAAGGTGATTATGACTTTTCTATAGGTGATGATACGGTTATATCTGATGCAAAAAGATTTGAGGCTATAAAACAAGCAGCATCAAATGCAATGGATGAGATTGTTTCTAAACTAGCAGTTGAATCATATAAAAAATAATCCTTTTTATGCAAAAAGATATTTTTGAGTTTTTAGAACATAAAACTTTATACTATGATAAAATAGATTTTACTATAATTCATAACGCTTGGAAAACACTAAGCTCCTATATAAAACTTCCTTTTGTAATACATATAGTAGGAACTAATGGTAAAGGTACAACTGGAAGGTATTTAGCTTCATATTTATCTCAAGTTGGTTTTGATACTCTTCACTATAGTTCACCACATATCAATAAATTTAATGAACGAATTTGGATAAATCAAAATGATGTAAGTAATAAGCGACTTCAAGATACACATGCAAAACTTTGTGAGTATTTGGATGAAGATTTATTAGAGAAACTTACTTATTTTGAATATACTACATTATTAGCTTTATTTTTAAGTTCTAATAGAGATTATCTTGTACTTGAAGCTGGACTTGGTGGGGAATTTGATGCTACAAATGTAGTAAAAAATGATTTAACATTAGTAACAACCATAGGACTTGATCATCAATCCTTTTTAGGTAATAATATTAAAGACATTGCACTTACAAAAATGAGAAGTTGTGATAATAGTATGATTGTAGGGCATCAAATTTCAAATGAAGTATTACAGCTTGCTCATACTTTAGAAAATAAAAAAATATACAGTGTAGAAGATTTTAATTTACCTATATATAAAAATGATAATCTTCCACAATATCTACATAAAAATTTAGATTTAGTAATGGCTACTTTAAAATTTTTGAACATTAATATTAATGTAAAATTATTTGATAATATTAAAATGCCAGGTCGCTTTGAAAAAATAGGAAATAATATTGTACTTGATGTTGGACACAATCCATTAGCAGCTGAACAAATAGTTAATAATTTTAGTAATAACAAAGTGATATTAGTTTATAATAGTTATGAAGATAAACAATACGAAGAAGTATTGAGTATCTTAAAACCAATTATTAAAACACTAGAAATAATAAAAATTGATGATAAAAGAATAGTATCAACTGATATATTAATAGATATAGCCAAAAAACAAAATATATCTGTAAAGATGTTTGAAAGTATCAATAAAGAAGAGTTTTATTTAGTTTTTGGGTCGTTTTTAGTAGTAGAAAATTTTTTAAAGAAGTTAAATGAAAAATAGATTACTTATAACAGTATCAGATGTAAAAGGTACAAAAACATATAATATTCACAAATTCGTAAGAAGATTTGCGTGGATTTTTGTACTTAGTATTTTAGTTATATTGGGGCTTAGCTTTTGGTATATAAATTTTTTAAATACGAATGTAAGTATTATTAATGAAAAGAAAAAAACATTAGAAGCACAAAATGAAGTTTATTCATTACAAATAAAAAATAAAGTTAAAAAAATAGATCAATTGGGATCAAAACTTGAATATTTGGAAAATGCACTAGGTATAAAAGACAATGATAGTTTTGAAACTATTCAAAAAGCTGTCCTAGAACAAATGAGTAAAAAGCAAAAAGAATATCTCTTAAGTGTAATTCCTAGTGGTTCACCACTTAAACATACAGTTGTAACATCAAATTTTGGATATAGAATACACCCTATAACAAAAAAGAAAAAGTTTCATCAAGGTATAGATTTTAGAGCTAAAAAAGGTACAGATGTATTTGCAACAGCTGATGGAATTGTAAAAAAAGTTCAAAAATACAATAGTGGATCATTTGGAAGACTTATTGTAATAGCACATAATTATGGTTTTGAGACTGCTTATGCTCACCTAAAAAAGGTATTAGTAGAACCTGGACAAGTTATAAAAAAAGGTGACCTAATTGCAAAAAGTGGAAATAGTGGGCGAAGTTCTGCTCCTCATTTGCATTATGAAGTTAGATATTTAGAAAAGGTATTAAATCCAAAAGATTTTGTTTATTGGAATATAGATAATTATGATAATCTTTTTGAGAAACAAAGGAGAGTAAAATGGCAATCTTTGGTAAAAATGATAAGTCGTCACAATGCAAGCCTGGTGCAACAGTAATAGCGCAAGGTAGTTATATCATAGGTGGTATAAATACTGAAGGTACTGTTAATATTGATGGTAAATTTGAGGGTGTTATTCTTGATGCTGATATAATAACTATTGGAACTAAAGGTGAGGTAATTGGTGATATTAAAGCTAATAATCTGATTATTAGTGGCTTCTTTGATGGTAAAATAGATTGTAATGAAGTACAAATTCTTGCAAATGGAAAAGTAATTGGAGAGATGAAATATAATAGACTTATTATTGATCCAGATGGTTCATTTGAAGGTATGGGATTTAAAAAGAATTCTTCAATGAAAAGTACATACTCTGAAGTAAATAAAAAAATAAATAATATCGTGATGAGTCCAAAAACTATAGCTTACGATCATGATATCAAAGCATGAAAAATTAAAGAATCTTTATCTTCAAAAAAAACAAATTGAAGATGAGATTTATTCTTTAGAACAAGAATTAAAACAAAATTCTATAAATACACACCAAATAGATTTTACTAAAGATGAAAAAATAGAAATATTTAAGTCTTTATTTATAGCTAGATTTGATATATATGCTAAACTATGGCAAAATAAAGATAAAACAAAACAAAAATATTTCCCTGTAACAAAGACTTTTAAAGGTGAAGATTATATACCTTTAAGAAAAGAACAAATAGAGTTACATTTACGTGGTAAAATAGATATAGCTTCATACATGATTGTATATAAAAATCAAGCAAAATATATTGTTTTAGAATCTAATAAATTAAATGTACAAAATTTAATTAAATATTTAGATAGTCAAAATATATCTTTTTGTTGTGAATATTTTAATATTGAACAATATAGAATTTGGATATTTTTTGATAGTTGTATAAATATTAGAATATTAAAAGCATATGCTCAAAAGATTTTATCATTAGCTCAATGTGAGGCTAGAATTTTACCTAAAGAGGATTTTGTAAATCAAACTAATCTTGGCACATATATAGAGTTGCCTTTGCAATTAAATAGTAGGCAAAATGGTTTAAGAATATTTATAGAGTCAAATAATTTACAGATGATTGATGATCCTTGGAATATGTTAAATAATATAAAAAAACTCACTTTAGATGATATTAAAAGATTAATAAATGTTGATGATATAAATACTTCACATATTCCAGCTATATTTGAAGATGAAATTGAGTTTCCTACACAACTAGAACTTAGTTTATATGATTTTATATATATTCCTATTCAAAATCTTTCAAAAGAACTTATTCAATCTTTAAAAAGATTTGCGATGTTTGACAACCCTCAAATAAAAATTCTACAAAATCTTAGAAAACCACTTTATAATACTCCTAGAGTATTAAAAGGGTATGAAGAGGATGAATATTTTTTAAAGCTACCACGGGGATTATTTAATAAAATTAATAACTATTTAGAAAAAAATGGTGTAAATGTAATAATAAAAGATAAAAGATTAGTTCAGCAAGAGAATTTTCCTGATGTAGTTTTTGAAATAAGAGATGAACAACAAAAAGCGATTGATAAAATTTTGAAAAATGATTCTTGTATCTGTGTTGCTCCTCCAGGATTTGGTAAAACTTTTATTGGAGCTAATATTATTGCCAAACGTGCTGTAAATACACTTATACTTGTACATAAAAATATGCTTCTTGATCAGTGGATAAGTAGATTTGAAGAGTATTTTTCTATAAGTAAAAAAAACATAGGATTTTTAGGAAAAAGTAAAAATAAATTAAATGGAAAATTAGATGTTGCTACAATGCAAAGTTTAAAAAATCATCCTGAGATTATAGAAAATTATTCCCAAGTGATAGTTGATGAGTGTCATCATCTTCCTGCTGTGACATTTGAGCAAATAATTAAACTTTTTCATGGAAAATATATATTAGGTCTTAGTGCAACACCAAATAGAAAAGATGACCTTCAACCCATACTTTTTCAACAAATTGGAGATATAGCATATGAGCATAAGAAAAAACGAACAAGTAAAAATACTGCTATTGTTGTAAGATCAAACTTTATATCAAATAGTGATTCATTTGCACAAATTTTAAATGAACTTATAAATGATGAAAAAAGAAATCAAATAATACTAGAGCATATATTAAAATATCAAAATAGAAAAGTATTAGTTTTGAGTGATAGAATTGAACATATAAATAATCTTGAGATATTATGTGAGGCAAAAGGCTTAGAATATATAAGTGTTCATGGAAGTATGAGTAAAAAAGAGCAAGAGCAAAATATGAATAAAGTTGAAAATTCAAATTTAGTTTTTGCAACTGCTTCGTTTTTTGGTGAAGGGATAGATTTTGCACATCTTGATACAATTATTTTTGCTACACCAATATCATATTATGGAAGATTGATTCAGTACCTTGGAAGAGTTGGTAGAAGTGGTGCAAACTGTATAGCAATAGATATTTTGGATGATAAAAATGCTATGTTAAATAGTATGTTTAAAAAACGAAAACCAGGATATACTCAAATGCATTATAGTATAGTGTTTGAATAAATATAATAAAGGAAGAATTAGTGTTAAATAAAAGTTTTATATCAAATTTTATTTCAGCAGTTTTAATAGTTGTAGGATATGTTATACAAAATGATGTTTTGCTTACAGTTGGATTGTTTGCTTTAAGTGGAGCATTTACAAATTGGTTGGCAATTTATATGTTGTTTGAAAAGGTGCCATTTTTGTATGGAAGTGGAGTTGTTCAAAATAGATTTGAAGATTTTAAAAAAGGTATTGAAAATATGATGATGAATCAATTTTTTAATAAAGAAAACCTGAATAAATTTTTTAATAGTGAATTTAGTAGTGATGATAAAAAATTTGACTTTACCCAACTTATAGATCAAACAGATTTTACACCAGCTTATGATTCTTTGAAATCTGCAGTTATGGAATCAAGTTTTGGTGGTATGTTGGGAATGTTTGGTGGTGAAGCAGCACTTGAACCTTTAAGAGAACCATTTAGTGCAAAAATAAAATCATCTATGAATAAAATTGTGCATACAAGTGCATTTCAAAGTACTCTACAAAAAGCACTTCAAAATGAACATATAAGTGATGATATTTATGATAAAATTGCTTCAGTAGTAAGACAAAGACTTGATGAATTAACTCCAAAAATGGTAAAAGAATTAGTACAACAAATGATAAAAGAGCACTTAGGATGGCTTGTTGTTTGGGGAGCTGTGTTTGGTGGACTAATTGGATTAATTTCTTCTTTTTTAGTTTAGTTTTTCATAGTTTAATAAGTTACCTTATGTATCTCTATCAAAGCTTTATAATCCCCGTTATCAGCCATTTTAAGAGCTTGTATATACTCATCTCTTTTTGGATTCTCACTTGATAATAAATCCTCTTGCCATTTTACAGGCATTGAACCGTTTTGTCTAAGGTAAATATTTGCTAACATTCTACTCCATCTACCATTACCATTTTGAAATGGATGAATCTGTACAGCTCTATGGTGTATTCTAGTAGCTGTTTCATATATATCAAATGTTTTATTATCATTCCAAAAAGCTATATCATCTGCTAACTCTTTGAGTGTTGTTGGTACTAAGTAAGCTTTTATACCAATAGATAATTCAACTTTTCTAAACTTAC
>CAZAOJ010000020.1:0-33610 GCA_964486745.1 uncultured Arcobacteraceae bacterium | reverse complement strand
TTTTGATTCAAACAATTACAACAGGAACAGTTCTTGGAGTTGGAGCTGGAGATATCACTTATCAATTAAGAAAGTGATATTTTATAAAATTTTATTATGATTTAAAATAGGATATTTACCAAAGTGATTATAATATGTATTTAATATATCTTTCTCTAAATTTTTATAATTATAATTTGGTAAATACCTAAAATAAATTTTTTTCCTTTTTATATATTCTCTTATTGCTTTAGTATGCCCTTTATTTGAAATATACTGATATAATCTTCTTTTTAGATCTTTAGTCGAACCTATATAAATTGTAGTATTAAAATCTAATAACTCATATACTGCTTTTATATTCTTTAAATCTTTTATATTGTCTAAATTTAATTTATACTGTTTTGAAAATTTATATTTACTGTAAATAGTCAGTTTACGATTTTTCTTATTTGGTATATTATATTTTTTTCTAACATTAAAAATAGTTTTTGATTTTACACTAGTATTAAACTCATTTTGTAATAAATTAGATATTTGTTTATCTGTCAGGTTTTCATATTTACTTACAATATATTTAATTTGATTATATAGTACAAAGTGTCTTGCAGGAACTAATTCTTTTAAATCAGTAATATTTTTTACGATATTACTAATATGAGAAGAAATTAAAACTTTTTTATACATTTTATAATGTATATCTAAAATATCTTTATATGAAAAATATTTTAAATCAAGTATATTGTTTGAATATATGAAATCCTTTTGTAAATATTCAATAGTTTTTATTAATTCATATGTTTGCCTATTTTTAATATTAATATTTACTAAACTAACTAAATTTTTCGGTAAAGAATTCTTTTCAAATTTAAATTGTATCAAATTAAAATCTATAAGATTAATTTTACTAATATCACTTTTATTTAAATAAAATATTCCTATCTTTTTTTTATTAATTAGATATTGAAATGTATCACATATAATTAATTTTTCTACAAATTTTATATATTTCTTATTGCTAAGATTAAAAAGATTACAATTTATACGATTAAAAATATTCAAAATCTACTCTAAATATTACTATTTTATACAATAATTGAATTTTATTAATATATTTATTCCAATTAATTAAAATAAAATAAAATAAAATAAAATATATAATGCATATTATTGTAATAAATAATATACATTAGAAAAGATTATAAAAATTAATTATAATAGGTACTAGATATGAAACTTAAAATAATATTATTGTTGTTATTTATTCTAGTATCAAGTATCATATTCTATTCAAATTTACAATTAAAAAATGATCAGGTAAAAGTCGTTCTAAATAATCAAATTATGAATCTTCAAACACATTATAATATAACAATAAACTATTTTATTAAAGATGCAGCTAGTATCAGGGATAATATATGTAACAATAAAAAAGCACTCCAAATATTTAAAGAAGCCCAAACTGCTACTAAAGAACAAAGAGATATTTTAAGAGATAAATTATATAAACTTTTACTTCCTATGTATAAAAGAATACATTCAAGAGGAATCTTACAATGGCAATTTGTATTTCCCAATAATATATCTTTTTTAAGAATGCATAAACCAAGTAAATTTGGAGATGATTTAACCCATATAAGATATAGTTTTAAACAAGCAAATAAAACAAAAGAGACTATCATAGGATTTGAACAAGGTAGAACTACGCATGCTTTTAGATATGTATTTCCATATTATAATAAACAAGGTAATCATTTAGGAGCAATTGAAATTTCACTTAATTCTAATTCTCTTCAAAATAAACTTATGAATGTAATGAAGATACATTCTCATTTTTTGGTAAATAAAGAAGTTTTTATTGTAAAAAAATGGGAAACACAAGGTTTAAAAACAAAATATATACAAAGTATTGAAAATAAAGATTATATGTATACTGTAGATAAACATTATAATAAAGAAAGATTACAATATTCAAAAAATAATTTGATTGCTCCATTAAGAGATAAAATTAAAAAAGGTTTTGGATTGAAGAAACCATTTGCAGTATATACTCCATATAAAAATACAATAAAAATAATTACATTTTTACCTATTAAAGACACGCAAAATAAAATTGCAGCATATATTGTATCTTATACTAATAGTAGTAATATATATCATATCTATCAAGCATTTAATAAAATTAACATTATTGGACTTATAGTTTTATTAATAATATTTTATTTTATATATAAACAAATAAGATATAAAAAGCATTTAGAGATTGAAGTTAAAAATAAAACAAAAAAGCTACAAAAACAAATAGAATTAGAAGTTCAAAAAAATAAGGAAATTCAGCAATTAACAAGGGAAGTTGAAGAAAGAGAAGAAGATTTAAAAATATTAAATGAAAATCTTGAAAAAAGGGTTGAGGAAGAGGTTAAAAGAAATCTAGAAACGCAAAAACAATTATTTAAATCAGAAAAACTAGCTGCTATGGGAGAGATGATTGGAAATATTGCACATCAATGGAGACAACCTTTAAGTGTAATATCAACAGGTGCTACAGGTATGAAAATGCAAAAAGAGTTTAATTCTTTGAATGATGAAGATTTTATTAAAACATGTGATATGATAAATAGCAATGCTCAATATCTTTCTAAAACTATAGATGATTTTAGAAACTTTATAAAAGGAGATAGAACTCAAACCATATTCAATTTAGAAGAAGATATTGATAGTTTTTTACATCTTATTGAAGGTTCAATTAAAAGTAATAATATAAATATAATATTAAATTTAAAAAGTGATATTACACTAAATAGTTATCCCAATGAACTTACTCAATGTTTAATTAATATTTTTAATAACTCAAAAGATGCATTATTAGAAAATAAAATTGAAAATAAACTAGTATTTATTACAACACAAATAAAAAATGGAAAAGTTTTAATTATTATCAAAGATAATGCAGGAGGTATACCAAATGAGGTATTACCTAAAATATTTGATCCATATTTTACAACTAAAAGTTCATTACAAGGTACAGGGTTAGGTCTTAATATGGTTTATAAGTTAATAGTTGAGGGGATGAAAGGTAATATAGAAGCGATAAATGAGAATTATGAATATTCTAATAAAAATTATATTGGAGCAAAATTTATAATATCATTACCTATAGATGAAAATAAAATCAATATAGTATAAGGAGAGAATAGATGCTATTTGGGAATTGTAATAAACAAGAAAAACGAATAAAAGAGCTAGAAGAAGAAAATAAAAAATTAAAGAAACAACTTAAAGGTGATGATTCATTGTACAATGAAATAAATGAGGCATTATTGAAGTTTGAAAAAGGTTTATATGATATATCTATAAAAAGTACCTCTTCAAATAGTAAGTTAAATACTATTAAAGATAACTTAAATAAAGCTTTTACTTCAAATGCATATTTTGCAAATGAAGCTGTGCAAATTCTTATTGAATATGGTAATGCAAATTTTGCATTTCCTGTAGAAACAAAAAATTTAAGTGGGAAACTTGGATCTATTATTTTAGGTATTAGAAGCTTAGGAAGTGGTTTTTCAGAAATATTAGCATTATTGGATGTTACTGATCAATTAAATAAAGAATTATTAGATTTATCTAATACATCTACCCAGCTATCTAATGCTTCAAATGAACAAGCAGTTTCACTTGAAGAAACGGCAGCATCTTTAGAAGAAATAACAAGTGCAATTGGTCAAAATACGGAAAATACTATTATAATGTCTGAATTATCAAATGATGTACATAGTGCTGCTTCAAATGGAGAAAAATTAGCAAATGATACTTATACATCAATGCAAAGTATTAATAATGAAGTTAATGCTATTAATGAAGCAATAACAGTAATAGATCAAATAGCATTTCAAACAAATATATTAAGTTTAAATGCTGCTGTTGAAGCTGCAACTGCTGGTGAAGCTGGTAAAGGTTTTGCTGTTGTTGCTCAAGAAGTAAGAAATCTTGCTTCAAGAAGTGCAGAAGCGGCAAAAGAGATTAAAGATATAGTTATTAATGCTACAACTAAAGCAAATGAAGGTAAAGCAATAGCACAAAATATGATAGATGGTTATGCTACATTAAATGAAAATATAAATAAACAAATAGAAATTATTAATAATGTTTCAAGTGCAAGTAAAGAACAAAGAACGGCAATAGAACAAATAAATGATACAGTTACTCAACTTGATCAAGCTACTCAACAAAATGCAGCTTCAGCAACATCTATTAGTGATCAATGTACTCGTATTCAAAAAATAACTTCAATACTTACAGAAGTTGGGAAATTTACATCTTATGATAAAAAAGCTAATGAACAAGTATGTGATATTCCTTTAATGTTTGAGTTAAATAGATTAAAGCTTGATCATATAAACTTTAAAGATTCAAATTTTAGAAAACTTAATGAGAAAAAAATATTTTCTGTAAAAAATATTCATGAATGTAATCTAGGTAAGTGGATAGATACTCAAGAAAAAAATAATAAAGATTTTACTAAAACTTCAAATTGGGAACATTTAAAAAATGTCCATTATAATGTGCATAATGGAGTAAAAGAGATAATAGAACATAATGCTAAAGGAAATAATAATAATGTTTTAAGTTCAACATTAGAAATTGATCAAGCAATTTCAGATGTTTTTTGGACAATTCAACAAGTAAAAAGAGATAATTGTAAGAATTAATAATTTTTTAAAGGAATAAATATCTAAACCAAAATAACTCCATTTTCAATAGATATTTTTCCTAAAAGTTCATATTCGAAAACTTTTTCACCATACTTTAATACAGCCTCATCATATGTAGGGTTTGTACTACAAAACTGTAAAAAATCATCTTGTATAATTTGTGGTTTATATTGATTATTTAAATCTTTTATAAACTCATCTATATCATAAATCACTTTTACTAATCCCTCTTGAATTAGTTTATTTGTACCTTGACTATCCCCTATTCTATGCGGCAATACCCAAATCTCTTTACCCATATTTATAGCATATTGTACACTTCTTAAACTACCACTATTTAGATCTGCTTGAGTTACAATTAATTTTTCACCAAGTGCTACAACAATTTCATTTCTATGGACAAAAGTGTATTTTGTAGCTTTTATTCCTGCTTGGTAAGTGCTTAACATTAAACCATCTTTTTGAATATCTTCAATCAATGCTTTATTTACTGCAGGATATTTTATATCTAATCCATTTGCAACTACAGCAATAGTATTTGAACTTCCTGCAGCTCTGTGTGATATCGCATCAACACCCATTGCAACACCAGATACAATACAGTATCCACTACTACTAAGCATAGAGCTTAATTTGTGAGTAAGTGTTTTTGTATAAGAGATTGGGCGTCTTGATCCCACAATTGATATTTTTGGTTTATTTAATAATTCTAAGTTTCCTATATAAAATATCTCACTTGGATATTTTTTCATAAAGTTTAGTTCAGAAATTTTATAGTCTATTGTGTCATAAGTATTTTTTATCATAGTGTATAATACACTATTTTTATTTATAATCTATTAAATTATATTTGTTCTACAAAAATTAAATCCAAATCTTTTAAAAGATTTTTTGAGTTTTTAAGAACTTTCATTGTCATTGTATGAGGATGGCCAATAGCAATAGCAAGTCCAGTTTTTTTAGCAATTCTTATTGCTTTTTTCAATTGATTTTCAATATATTTATACTCTTGTTTATTATCTAAAAAGATATTTCTAGAATGACACTCTATACCATATTTCTTAGCATATTTTTCACCAACAGTTTTTGAACTTGTTCTACTATCAATAAATTTAAAATTATATTTTTTTAATGTTTTTATCAATTTATCCATTGCTTGTTCATTTGAAGTAAATTTACTACCTGTGTGATTATTGATATATTTTGCTTTTGGATAAAGTTGTTTTATTCTTTTGATTGTATTATCAATTTTATCCAAACTATCATTTATATGTAAAGTATCATCCTCTTCAAACTTAAAACTACTAGCTTCAAGTGGAAGATGTACCATATATTGATCTAATCTTTGTGCAATAATTGCAGAGTTTTTATGTCTTGGTATTGGTGGTAAAAATGACATATTTACATTGTATCCAAAGCTCAAAATTGTATCAACTTGTCTTTTATAACTAACATCATCAATAATAATTGCTAATTTTGGTTTATGGTTTATATTTGAAGAAACAACTTTCTGTTTTTTTATTTTATTTTTTTCTATTAGTTTTGGTAAAATCTCTTTATCAATTTGTTTTATAATATCTTTTGCAGCATCTTGCACTTGTTTATCTTCATTTTTTAGTGAATCTAATATCTCTTTTTTTATTTTTGCAAGTTTATCTTCTAAAATTTTGTCTGTATTACTTTGTAGCTCTTTAATTTTCTTTTTTGTATGGATATACTCTTTTTCAAACTCTTGAGTATACTCTTCAAAGTGTTGATTACCATCACTTATATATTTTGACATTTTATTTTTTATATAATCGTTGTATTGTTTATCTTTATCAATTATATTATGTTTAGTTTGTTTTTGGGTAGTTGTTTGGATAGGTTTTGTAAAATATGTATATGCAATAGCAACAACTACAACTAATACAATTGATAAAAATAGATTTAATTTAGTAAATATTTTTGAAGATTGTTTTTTTTTGGTTTTTCTTTTAGTCTTAGGTTTTGTTTTTCTAAGTGGTTTTTTGAAAGTTTTTTTTGTCATAAAAATACTTAAAAATAAAGAGCCTAAGCTCTTTATTTAAAATAATCAAAATACTAGTTAGTTTCTTGATCTACGATTTTATTTGATGCAATCCATGGCATCATAGTTCTTAGTTTAACACCAGTTTGCTCAATCAATGATGCTCTAGCATTAGCTCTTTCAGCATTCATTCTTGGGTAACCAGCTTGACCTTCAAGAATAAAGTCTTTTGCAAATCTACCATCTTGAATCTCTTTTAAGATATCTCTCATAGCTTGTTTAGAAGTTTCGTTGATAACTCTTTTTCCTGATACATAATCACCATACTCAGCAGTATTAGAAATAGAATATCTCATATCAGCAATTCCACCTTGGAACATTAAATCAACAATTAATTTAAGTTCATGTAAACACTCAAAATATGCTAATTCTGGTGCATATCCAGCTTCAGTTAAAGTTTCAAATCCAGCTTGAACTAAACTCATTGCTCCACCACATAATACTGCTTGCTCTCCAAATAAATCAGTTTCAGTTTCATCTTTGAAAGTTGTTTCAATAATTGCAGTTCTTCCACCACCAATTGCGCTTGCATAAGAAAGTGCTAACTCTTTAGTAGTTCCACTTGGATCTTGACCAACAGCAATTAAATCTGGAATTCCTCCACCATTTACAAACTCAGATCTTACAGTATGACCTGGAGCTTTTGGAGCAATCATTGTTACATTGATATCAGCTCTTGGGTGAATTCTTCCATAGTGAATATTAAATCCATGTCCAAATGCAATAGTTGCACCTTGCTTAAGATTTGGTTCAATCTCATTTGCATAGATTTCTGATTGATTTTCATCTGGTAATAAAATCATAACTACATCAGCTTTTGCTGTAGCTTCAGCAACTGTAAGTACTTCAAAACCTTTAGCTGCAGCTTTATTCCAAGATGAACCATCTTTTCTTAAACCAATTACAACTTCAACACCACTATCTCTTAAATTTTCTGCGTGCGCATGACCTTGTGATCCAAAACCAATCATAGCAACAACTTTACTTTTGATTAACTCAATATTACAATCTTTGTCATAATAAACATTTAATGCCATATTATTTTCCTTTTATTAATTTTATTTCGCGATTCTATCTAAAATTTGTTAAAATTTAAGTTAAGAAGTTTTTATAATCCAGCCACTACCCAAAACTTTTTGATCATCATAAAATACTGCAGCTTGACCAGAAGCAACACCAATTGCATCTTCTAAAAGTTCAATCGTTGCTTTATCATCTTGAATTTTTACCTTACAAGGTATCATTTGTGAACGATATCTCAATTTTACACCACATTCAAATTCATTATCATCTATAAACATATTTAAATTATCAACTTGTACATTTCTAACAGCTAAATCAGCTTTCTTACCTACGGTGATTGTATTATTTTTAGGATCTTGTGCAAGTACAAAATGTGGTTCATGTGCTCCATGTACATAAAATCCTCTTCTTTTACCAATGGTATAGTGCATATAACCTTTATGATGACCTACCTCATTGCCATCTTTATCAAGTGTTTTACCTTGTAAATCTATATTTGTATGTTTTTGTAAAATATCTGTGTATTCATTTTCTACAAAGCATATCTCTTGAGAATCTTTTTGAGAAGCTATCTCTTTAAGTGCAGGAATTTGTTCTCCAATTTTTCTAATCTCATCTTTTGTATATGTACTCATAGGAAATATAAGTTTAGGTATCACTTTTTTATCTATTTGTCCTAAAAAATAGCTTTGATCTTTAGTTTTATCATCAGCACAATATATAAACTCTCCATCAGTTTTTGCATAATGTCCAGTTGCAAGAAAATCTGCATTTTTACTCATAGCATAATCATATAAAGCCCCAAATTTAATAGTTCTATTACATTTTACACAAGGGTTTGGTGTGGTTCCATCTATATATGAATTTACAAAATAATCATAAACTTCTTTTTCAAACTCTTTAGTTAAATCTAATACTTCATATTCTATATTTAAAAAATTAGCTACTTTTTTACCTGCGCTTATATTCTTTTCATGATAACCCTCTATGTCATTATGAAGCTTCATATAAACGCCACTTATTTCATATCCTTGTTGTTGTAGTAAATAAGCACTTACACTACTATCTACTCCACCACTTAAACCAACTATTACTTTTTGTTTTTTATTCATATTATCTCTTTATTCTGATATAAAAGTGTAGCAAAAAAAAGTTAAGATGCCCTAAATATATCAAATTACTGATATACTTACACAAATGAAAAATATAAGTATAAATAAAAATAATAATACATCAATATTAATAGCAGGAATTTTAAGCCTAATTATTGCCATGGGAATCGCAAGATTTTCATATACATCTCTTCTTCCAACAATGCTTGAAAATAATATAGATCTTAAACTTAGTGGTCTTTTAGCATCATTTAATTATGTTGGTTATTTAAGTGGTGCTGTTTTAGCAATATTTATAAAAAGAATATATACAAAGGTGATTTTATTTAGAATTGGTATGTTTTTATGTATAGTTAGTACGGCTATGATGGGTCTTGTAAATTCTGAATTTTTATATATTATATCACGAATTATTGCAGGATTTGGAAGTGCTATGGGATTAGTCGTAGGATCATCACTTGTTATGTATAAACTTCATGCTTCAAATAAAACAAAACTTATGGGGATACATTTTGCTGGAGTTGGAGCAGGAGTAATTGTAGCTGATTTAATTGTAAAATTCTCTTTTTTAAATATTTTTGATACTCCAACATGGCAAAATAGTTGGATTATATTATCATTTTTTGCTCTTATTTTTAGTATTTATCCAATATATGTTTTACAAATTGAAAAAACTATAAATACTCATCAAAATCATCATGGAGTTAAAAAAGATCTTTTTTCTTTTTTTGTTATAGCTTTACTTATATCATATTTTTGCGCTGGTGTTGGATTTGTAATTAGTGGTACTTTTTTACCAACAATTTTTAATAGTATAGATCAACTAAAAGATTATAGTTCTGCTTCTTGGATAATAGTAGGAGTCACCGCTATTCCATCTTCTATATTATGGGCAAGATTAGCTGTAAAATATGGAAATGTAAATGCTATAACTTTAGCATTTTTTTTACAAGCATTTGGAATACTTATTCCAACTTTTTCACAAAATGTTATTTTAAATTTATTTGGAGCTTTGTTATATGGAAGTACCTTCATAGGACATGTTACTTTATTTTTAGCTTTAGGTGGTAAACTTGCAGGTAAAAACCCTGTAATACTTATGGGTGCATTAACTGCCATATATAGTCTAGGACAAATATTTGCCCCACTATATGCAGTATTTTTAACCAACCACTACAATGGTGATTTTTCTATTTCTTTATATATCACAGCAGCTATTGTATTAATAGGGGGATTAATTCTTTTTATTTCAAATATATTTATCAATAAATCAAAATAAAGATAATTCTATAGTAAATTTTGCTCCATTTTTTGTATTATTTACATATAATTTACCATGTAAACTATCCGTAATAATTTGATAACTCATATGAAGTCCAAGACCTGTACCTAAACTTTGATGTTTAGTAGTAAAATATGGATCAAATACTTTTGGTAATATATCTGAAGGTATTCCCCCTCCATTATCTTCAATAGTTATTAATATTTTATTATTTTTCTCAACTAATTCTAATTTTATCCAAGCATTTTCAATATGTTTTTCTACTAAAACATCTTTTGCATTATTAATAATATTAATAATAACTTGATCCAATTCTCCTGCAACCATATTAATTATAATTGGTTCTTGTATATCATCAATATTTGTTTTTAATTCTATATTATTATTTTTAATAGTAGCACTAATTATATTTAGGGTATCTTTAATTCTTTTTTGTAAATTAATACTTTTTATCTCTTTTTTTTCTTTTATAAAATCTCTAAAAGTATCAATAGTTTCAGATAGATATTGTGAACTTTTTACAATAGCATCCATATGTTTAGGTATATCCTCATTTTTTAATAACCCAAACTCATGATTCATTTTAAGCCCAGATGCAGACGTAGAAATTACACTAAGAGGTTGTCTCCATTGATGTGCTATGTTTCCAATCATCTCACCCATTTGTACCATTTTTATAGAATCATATAATTGTCTATCTTTTTGTCTATTTTCTTTCTCTCTTTCTTCAATTTTCTTTTGCATTATTACAAAATTTTTAGCTAATTCTGCTAGTTCATTATAATATACTTTTATATTTTCATCGGGACTTTTGCCACTTGCAATTTTATTTATACTTTCATTTAAAGTATCCAATGGTTTTAAAATAGATTTTGATAATCTTTGTGCAAAATATACCAATAATATAATAAGTATCAATACAAATAATATAGTAAATAATAAAATATTATTAAATTTTGCAAATATATAGTTATATTTTTCTTTTACTAATATAGTCCATTTTAACTTTTGCGTTATTCCATAAGTACCTATATATTTAATATCATTGTCATAAAATATTATCTGTTTATTATAGTTTTGCTTATCCATAATAGATTTATACATATTTGATGTTTTTATATTTTCTCTTTGACTAACACTATCTTTATTATCCGGATTTGTTACATATAAACCATTTTTATCTATAATACTTAACATTGAACTATTATCTAAGCTTTTAAATTTTTCAGAAAAATATTCTAATCTACTTAAATCTACAACTAACACCGCAATTGTGTTTGAATCAACTCTAATAATATAAGATATAGAAGGAAGTTGTGTAGTTGAAGATAAATAAACTTCTGTCCAATATTTATCTTTTCCCTGTAATATTGGGGCAAAATATGATTGATTAGAAAAATCATACCCTTTATATATATTTGAAGATACAGTTTCACTAAAATCTTTTAAAATACCATTATTATCTAAAATTAACATCGCTGTAATATGTTGCTTAACTTTAGGCATACCGACAAGGAGTCTATGTCCTTCGATTGGATAATTTTCTTTAGTAAATTCACCTGAGCTTTCTACATTATTAATAAGATTATTTATCTCATATTTTACTTGATTTAAAATTTGTTGATGTTTGTGTAGTACTGTATCTTTATTTGATTGTAACATATTATACAATGTAAATGACGTAATCATAATCAAAGGAATAACAGAAAATATTATAAGATATAATGGTAAACTTGATTTTAAACTTTTTAATTTTATTTTAGTTACGGTTATCATTTTTACTTTTTAGAATATTGTCCATTTTTTACTTCCATCATAAAATACTCTCTAAACACGTCGCCATATTTATCAAATATGATATCACCTTGTAATCCATCATATTTTTTTACTTTTAAAATTCTATCTTTTAAAGTAGCAATATTAGATGATTTTTTAAGATTTTGTATTAATATTTGTGCTAATTCATAACCTTGAGCTGCAAAAACTGAAGGGATTTTATTATACTTTTCTTTAAACTTATTTACAAAATCTACAAATGCTTTATCTTTTGAACTATCATCATATCCAGTTGAAAATAAAACACCTTCTACAGACTTTCCGCCATTTTGTATAAAGTCCATAGTTTTAGCCCACCCTGAAGCCAAAATTTTTGTATTAATTTTATTTAATCTAATATATTGTATAACATTTGCACTATCTACAGAATTTCCTACAATTAAAATTAAATCATGCTTGGTAGATTTTAATTTTTTTACAATATCTTTATATGGCGTATTTATAGGTACATTTGCTACAAATTTATCACCACCATTTTTAACAATAGTATCTTGTAAAATCTTTTTATAACCTTTTGCATATTTATAGTTATTTGGATCATAAATAAAGAAAATATCTTTGATTTTCTCTTTTTCAATATATTCTAAAAGAGCATGATATCTTTTAGCTGAATGCTCAACTTGTATTCTTATAAAATTATCATCTTTTTTTGTAAATTCTCCACCACTAGCAGTTGCAGAAATTAATAACATATTTTTATGCTTATTTACTATTGGTACAGATATCGCTGTCATGGAACTAGTCGCATTTCCAACAATAAGCTTTACACCATCTTTAATCAATGATTCTATAACTTGTTTTGCTACTTTGCTATCTTGTTTATCATCTTTAATTATAACTTTTACATTTTGATTGTTTATTTTATAATTGATCTCATCAAAAGCTAGTAAAAAACCATCTCGTATACTTGTACCTAAGCTTGAATATTTACCACTAAGTCCTGCAATAAAACCTATTTTAATATCATCTTCTTGCTTATTACTACATGCATTAAATAATAAAACTATAAATAAATATAAAATAATAAATCGTTTCATAATAGTCCTTATATTAAAAATAAATAACAAGATGAAATAATTATACTATTTTATTACTTAATTGTTACATAATATTGAAATTATTACTATTCCTCAAAAGTGCAATTAGAGCAAATCTACCCGCTTTTATATCACTCTTTCTATAAGAATAATATTTATTACCGGAACATTTTGTGCAATAATTTTCTTTAACTATATTTGATTTATCTACTCCAATTTTTAAAAGTTGATCTATACAAATTTGCCCAAGATCTATACAATTATTTTTTATATATAATTTACCAAAATTTTTAATTGTAATACTTACCAAAGATTCGTCAACTTCATAACAATCTTGACATATTGATGCACCTATATATACTTTTATATTTTCAATATCACAATCAAATTTTTCAATCATCTTTTGTATTGTTTTTGGTGCAATATTTAAAAAAGTCCCATTTCTTCCACTATGAACAACAGCTATTACTTTTTTTATTTGATCATATATAAATATTGGCATACAATCTGCTACCATAACCATAATAGGCAAATCTTTTGTATTTGTAATTAATGCATCACAATCATTTTGTAGCTTATTTGATTCTTCATCTACTATTTTTATATTACAAGAATGTGTTTGCTCCATATACACAAGATTATTATCATCATAATTATATTTTAATGCTAATTTTCTTCTATTGTTTATCACATTCTGTTTATTATTTCCTACATGAAATGCTATATTTTTATCATCTTTTGTTGATAAAAAAGCAGAAATATCACTATCTATAATCATATAACATAACCAAGTGGTATAACTACACTATTTCTACTTTGCCAATGTTTATGAGGAACAATTAAATCTTTTGTATCTATTGTTTGATTATCAAAAAATATAATATCAATATCAAGTGTTCTTGGGGCATCCTTAAAACTTCTTTTTCTTTTATATCTATTTTCATATCTTTGAAAAGCTTTTAGAGACCTTTGTGCTGTTAAATTTGTTTGAAGAATAATAATTGCATTTAAGAAATCTTCTTGTTCTTCATATCCAAAAGGTGGATTTTTAAGTAATGGAGAAGTTTGAATTATATCAAATCTATTATCATCTTGCAAAGCCAAGAAAAGTTTATTAAATCTTAACTTAACATCCCCTATATTTCCACCAATTCCTATAGTAACCAGATATCTTTTAGATGATTTATTGACTCTTTTATACGGAAAATGACTATTAAAATATAAAGTCAAATCTTCGCTTAATACTTTTTTCATAGAATTACAGCTTTACCATTTTGCATCACAACTGTATCTTCTATCCTTACTCCAAAATCATCTGGTAAATAAATCCCTGGTTCTATTGTAAAAACCATATTATCTTCAATAATTACATCAGATTTTGCACTAATATTTGGATATTCATGAATATCAAGCCCTACTCCATGTCCAGTACTATGTACAAAATATTTTCCATATCCAGCTTTTTCTATAACATCTCTAGTTAATTTATCAATTTGACTAGCACGCATCCCGCTTCTTGCTTTAGATATAGCTTTTTGTTGAGCTTTTAATACAATATCATAAATCTTTTGATGTTTATTTTTTTTAAACTTTTGCTCTCTACTAAAATTTATTTTATTATTTACAACTGCTGTACAAGTTCTATCTGAACAATATCTTTGATATTTTATTCCTGCATCTACAAGTAATAAATCATTTGATTTTAAAATTTTATTTGATGGCAAAGCATGTGGTTTTGCACTATTTTGATTTATTGCTACAATTGGATCAAAGCTAAGATCAAACTCCCCTTCATTACTCATATATTGTTTTGCTTTAAAATGTAAATATTTTTCTGTTTTATTAAAACCATTTTTACTTATATATTTTGCAAATTCATCAAAACCATCTCTTCCAAATTGTGCAGCTATAGCTAATAAATTAATCTCTTTATCAGTCTTAATTATTCTTTTTTGTTTTGAAAAGTTAATTTTTGCACGAAATTCTGTATTTAAAGATTGTGATAAATTATTGAAATCTGATACATTAAAATCATATGGGTCATATATAACTTTTTTAATCTTATTTTTTTTTATTATTTTCTTTGCAGTTTTAATTAAATCAGATGATTCAATAACTTCTACATTTTTATTTACTTCCTCTTTTGCTTCTATTGTATATCTTGCATCAGTTATAAAAAACATCTCATTTGAACATTTTAATAACACAACATTATCACAAGAGAAGCCAGATTCAAAATAAACTGCATTTTCATTTTTTAATATAAAGTTTTTCATAATCTTCCATTTTTTTTAAATATAATTTAGATACAATCTTATCAAAATTAAAATAAAAAAGGTTAAAAATGAAAATAGCAGTAATACAAGGTCCAAATATCAATATGTTAGGATTAAGAGAACAACATATATACGGACCTATGACTATGGAACAAATACATGAACAAATGAAAGGGACAGCATCTCAAAACAATATTGAATTAGAATTTTTTCAAAGTAATCTAGAGGGTGAAATTGTTGATAAAATTCAAGAATGTTTAGGTACTGTTGATGGAATCATTATTAATCCTGCAGCATATTCACATACTTCTATTGCAATCAAAGATGCCTTAAGTGCAGTTGCATTACCAGCAGTTGAAGTTCATATTTCAAATATTTATAAAAGAGAAGAGTTTAGACAAAAATCAGTAACAGCATCAAGTGCAACTGGTGTAATCTCTGGATTTGGTCCTTTTGGTTATCACTTAGGACTAATTTCATTAACTCAAATTTTAAATGAAATTGAAGCTATGAAACAAGCTCAACAAGAGCAAGAAACACCAACAGCACAATAATATATGACACTATTAAAAGCCTCTTGGGTCATCACTTGTGATGAAAACAACACCATTATCAAAGATGGTGGGGTTGTTTTTGATAAATCTATACTTGATGTTGGAACTATAGATTATCTAGAAAAAAAATACCCAAATATATCAACTCAACAAACTCCTACAAATTCAGTTTTAATGCCAGGACTTATAAACCCCCATGTTCATCTTGAATTTAGTGCAAATACAACTACACTGAAATATGGCAATTTCAACCAATGGCTAAACTCTGTAATAGAACATAGAGAAGAGTTAATAAATAAAGCAACAAATGAACTTATATCTCAAAAACTAAGTGATATGTTAAAAAATGGTACAACAACTATTGGTGCTATTAGTTCATATGGATTTGATTTAGAGCCTTGCAAAAATTCACCCATAAATACAGTATATTTCACAGAAGCAATTGGAAGCAAAGCTGATATGATAGATACGCTATTTACAGATTTCAAAGCAAAACATACTCAAGCTTTAAAATATAAAAGTGAAAATTTTATCCCTGCAATTGCAATTCATTCACCATATAGTGTACATCCATTTTTAATAAGAGAGATTTTAAAAATAGCAAAAGAGCAAAATTGCCCTGTCTCAGCACATTTTTTAGAGTCTATTGCTGAAAAACAATGGCTAAATGAACACTGTGGAGAATTCGCTCCTTTTTTTAACAACTTTTTAAATCAAACAAAATCACTTTGCCAACCAGCAGAGTTTTTACAACAATTTAAAGATATTAAAAATCTTAGTTTTACACATTGTGTTCAAGCAAAAGATGAAGAGTTAAAACAAATTAAAAATTTAAATGCTTCTATTATACATTGTCCTGTATCAAATAGACTACTAACAAATAATATGCTAGATATATCAAAATTAGATAATATAAATCTTGCTCTTGGTACAGATGGATTAAGTTCAAATATATCTTTAAATCTATTTGATGAGATAAAAATGGCCCTATTTATGCATACAAAAGAAAATTTAAATGCTTTAGCAACAAAGCTATTATATAGTGCTACAAGAGGTGGAGCAAAAGCACTTGGATTAAACAAAGGTTCTTTAATACAAGATTTTGATGCAGATATAATTACACTACAATTAATTGATAAAGTTGAAGATGAAGATGATGTTATTACTCAACTCCTAATTCATAAGCAAAATATTTTAAACAGATATATTAAAGGAAAAAAATGCTAAATTTTTTTAAAACTCTATTTTCACCTATTACAGCTATTTTAAATTTTATTCAAACATATTTTAAATCTATTGTATTTATTACTATATTAATAATATTTTTCGGCGATACATCTACTCAAAAATTACAAGTATCCAATCTTCAAAAAATTGACTTAACAGGTGCTATTATGAGTAGTGATAAGATAATAGAACAAATAAATAAAGCCAAAAAAGATACAAATATAAAAGGAGTTTTACTAAATGTAAACTCTCCAGGTGGTGCAGTAGCACCTTCAATTGAGATAGCTTATGCTATAAAAGAATTAAATGCACTTAAACCTGTTGTTGCATATGCAAGTGGTACTATGGCAAGTGGAAGCTACTATGCTTCAATTTGGGCTAAGAAAATTATAGCAAATCCAGGAAGTATGATAGGCTCTATTGGAGTTATATTTCAAGGAGCAAATATAGAAGAACTTATGAAAACTTTGGGTATTAAAGCACAGACTATAAAAGCTGGTACATACAAAGAATCAGGTACTTTTACAAGAGCATGGAGTGATGTTGAAAAAGCAGAATTAAACTCTGTAATAAAAGATACATATAATACATTTATAAGTGATGTTGCAAATGCTAGAAAACTAAATATAAAAGATCATAAAATATTTGCAGATGCTCATATATTTACAGCTACTCAAGCACAAAAAGTAAAATTAATAGATAAAGTTGCAACTCTAACTTATGCAAAAGATCAGCTAATAAAACTAAGTAAGGTAAAACATCCTATTTGGAAAAAAGAGGATAAATTTGATAAATTTATGGATAAGATAATTCAAAAAACTATTACAAATTTTGCAATATATTTTCAGAGTAATTTAAAAGCTAGTATCTAAATGAAAAAACTATCTAAATAGTTTTTTCATTATACCTTTATCTCCAAGTCTAATAATCTCTTTTTCAAGTTGTTCAACTCTTTTAGCCTCATCTTTTGCTTTATCTTTCCAATATTGTAATTTTTGAGCAAAAGCATCAGCATCACCAATATCTTCAAGTTTTTTAGTACATAATTCTAAATCTTTTTCTAGATCATCAATTCGTACTTCATAATTAACTTTCTCTTGAATAAAATCTTTTTGAGTATTTTGTAGTAACTTTTCATTTGAAGCTTTTAATGTTTTAACTTGATGTTTAAGATCAACAAGTTCTTTATTTAGTTTTAGAGTTTTAGAAGATTTATCTTCCATATATTCTGCATTTTTTCTATATGTTGCAATCTCATTAGATAATCTTTTATTTTCTATTGCGTATTTTTCTGCATTAATTAAAATATTTTCTTTTTCTATATGAGCTTGTTTAGCTATTTTTTGAAGATCACTTACTCTTGAATTTAGTTCATTGATTATGACATTTAATTCTGCCATAGTCTCCTTACCTTTTAAGAATATTTCACCTTTATCTTTCATAAGAGCTTTTTGAATCTCTCGTTTTTGATTAAGTTCAACTGTTATATCTCTTTGAACCCAAAATGCACCATTGACTTCACCGGAATCTGTAATAGTCGATATAACATAACATTCAACTATATATTCATCTTGAAATTTTGTATTGTTTTTTAATTTACCACGCCATGGTTCATTTGCTCTTATTTTTAAAAATATCTCATCATATACTGAATCTAATATATCTTTATGTTTCAAAGTTTTAATTGATTGACCAATTAAATCATCACTATCATATCCAGTTGTATCACAAAAATGCTGATTTACATATTGTATTTTACCTTCAATATCTGTTTTTATTACTATATTATTTGTATCAATTACATCTTTATATTTTTCTAATTCTTTTGTTTGTTGAATAATTAAAAAATCTTGATATAAAATATATGCTAAATCATTCATAACACTAAGAAGATTTCTTATATCAATTGGTTTTACAATATAATCATAAACTTTTAATTTGATTGCATCACTCAAATAGTTTGTATCAGAATAGGCTGTAGCAAATATTACTGGTATTTTTGGGTCAATTTTACGGATCTCTTGCATCATCTCTATACCATTCATACCAGGCATATTAATATCGCTTAAAATCACATCGATATCATTTTTATTATTGTTATATACTTCTAGTCCATCTTCGCCATCTACTGCAGTGTAAACTTTGTCAAAAAAGTTTCCTAGTAATCCAGCAAGTTCATTTCTAATATTATCATCATCTTCAACATATAGCGCTCGTAGACGCTTTAAAAGTTTTTTATCAACTGCCATTTATAACTCTTTTTTTGTCTTAACTTCAAATATTAAATCTATAAATTTTATAAAATCAAATGGTTTATACAAATAATTTTTAACACCTAATTTTTCAATTTGATCAACTATACTTTTTTCCGTGTGTGCTGACATTATAATTATTTCAATATTATTATATCTACTATCACTTCTTATTTTTTCAATCATCTCAACGCCATTCATAATAGGCATATTTAAATCTGTAATAATAATATCTACATCATTATGCTGTGCTAATAAATCTAATCCCTCTTGACCATTGTGACCAATTAGGTAATTAAGCTCTAATTTACTTAATGTTTCTGATATAATTTGAATTAAATCTTTTTCATCCTCAACAAATAGTAACTTTAATTTTTGTAACTCTTGAACTTTTTTTAGCACTTATTATCCTAATTATGAATCTTTCAATTCATCTTTATGGACAACTGTTTCAACATCCATAATAACTAACATCTGATTATTTTCTAATCTCACATAACCTTTTAAATATTTTGAAGGTATTGCTGAACCCATCTCAGATACAGGAGACAATGCAGTCATATCAAGTCTTTGTACATCATCAACTTTATCTACAACTAATCCAATCATTCTTTTATCTTCAGTAATGACTGCTATTACAGCTGTATTTTCATTGTACTCTATTTTACCTGTATTAAATTTAATACGTGTATCTAAAATAGGTACAACCTCTCCTCTTAAATTTATCAATCCTTTTACCCAATCAGTTGTATTTGGTAAAGATGTAATAATCTCAGGATATGTTAAAATCTCTCTAATCTTTGGTAACTCTATAGCATACTTCATTCGACCTAATTCAAAGGTCATATATTCTTTCATATTTTTATCATATACTTCAACTTCATCAGACATAATCGTATCCTTATATTAAACTTATTTTATTCTTCTGCAACCATTTGCTTATACAATGCTTCATGTGTTTCTATCTCTTCACGTGATGGTTTTCTACGACATGATAAATAACCTCTCGTACCATCACAGCTTTCAAATGGATAAACGGTAGCAAATACCCAATAATATCCACCATCTCTTGTAGCATTTTTTACAAATCCTGTCCAAGTTTTACCAGATTGTACAGTTTGCCATAAATCTTTAAATGCAGCTTTTGGCATATCTTTATGTCTTACTATATTATGAGGTTTACCCATAAGTTCATCTACACTATATCCAGCTATTTTACAAAAGTCATCATTGGCAAAAAGGATCTTCCCTTTTTCATCTGTTTCACTAACTAAGAACGCATATTCATCTAATATTATTTCACCAGCCATTTTAAATCCTTAATTAAATTGTTTTGTTTTTGCATCACTAACAAGATCATTAGCCATATTCAATGTTTGAGTTGCTATTTGAGATACATTATTTGCTTCTGCTGCATTTTCTTGAGTTACTCTATCAAGCATAGTAACTGCATCGTTAATTTGTTCAATTCCCATCATTTGTTCTTTAGAAGCAGAACTAACATCTTCTATAATTGTAATAGTATCAGATATATGAGTATTTAATTCTTCATAACCATGAATCATTTCATCAGATATTTTTTTACCATCATTTGCTTTTTCATTTGCACTTTCTACCATTGATTTAATCTCATTAGCAGCTTCAGCACTTCTTGCAGCTAGGTTTCTTACTTCTTGTGCAACAACTGCAAATCCTTTACCTGCTTCACCTGCCGTTGCAGCTTCAACAGCAGCATTTAAACTTAGAATATTTGTTTGGAATGCAATTTGATCAATAATACTAATAGCTTCATTTATTGATGTTACTTGAGTATTAATTTCATCCATTGATTTAGCAGTTTGAGCTGCTAATTGTTGACCATCTGTAACTGCAGATTTAACTGTTTGACCTAGATTTGCCATTTTTATAGCATTTTCTGCATTGTTTCTAGTAATACTAGTAATCTCTTCAACTGCAGCTGCAGTTTCTTCAAGTGAAGCTGCTTGCTCATTTGCTTTATGTGCAACATTTCTCATAGAGTTATTCATATTAGTTGAATTTTCTTCAAGTATTTGACCATTGTGAAGATTTGTTTTTGCAGAATTTCCTAAGGCTTCACCCAAAGTATTTACACTTTTAAGTACCTCTTTCATATCACCTTTAATCTGCTCTGGTATAGTCACTTTAGGTCTAAAATCATTATGAGTATAAGATAGTAATACAGATCTTAAATCTTTCATATTCTCATCAATAGATTCAATCATTTGATTAACAGTATGTCGTAAAGTCATAATCATAGGATTTTGTGATTTTGCTTTAATTCTACAAGTATATATACCTTGCTCAACCTTATCAGTTGTAAGAACAATCTCACCAATAACTTTCATATCCTCTTTTTGTTTTTTATTAAGATCTTCTGCCGTATCATTTAGCATTCTAATAAGTTGTGATATTTCATCATCTCTATATACTTCTGCTTTTTTATATACATTTGTTTTTAATGATGCAAATTCTAAATAAGTTTCAAATTGTTTTTTAAATTTATCAATTCCTGATACAACTACTTTTTTAACCACTAATGACTGAATAAGTACCAATACAATAATCATTAAAATCATAATTCCTATCATGATATATACAAGTTTAGATGATTCTGAAATTAAACTATTTACATGTGATATTTTATCCCCTACAAGATAAATACCAATTTTTTTACCATTTAAATCTTTAATTGGAACAAATGTATAAAAGTATTTACTATCTACATAAAAACCATTAGATTGTAATTTTGCAAAATCTATATTTGATGCTGCATCTTTAAATGATGAATCAACAATTTTTTGTGATATATAATAATTTTGTACTTTTGATTCATTTGTTAAAGAATTACCTCTTTTGAACTGTCCATCCATAAGAATTAGAAGATATTCATCATTCTTTTTGAATTGTTTTACAACTGAATTATATCCTTGAATAAATTCAACTGATCCTAAATATTCTTTAGTCATAGGATCTGTAACAGGACTTAATCCTCTAATAACTAATCCAGCTCTTCCAATTTCAATAGCACTTAATGCTTGTTTTGTTTGTTTTACTTTATTTATTGTAGCTCTAAAACTACTTAAATCATCTCCAAACTTATTTGGTTTCCAACTTCTTAAAAAAGAGTGCACATTTTTATCATGAATATGTACTTTTGTGTTTTTAAATGGAGTACCATTTTTCATAGCAGTTAATAGATGTTTCAAAAAATCTATAGCAAGTTGTCTATTATTTGTTTTTAATGCATTGACTATATCTGCATTTTGCGATATTGATACCGCATTTGAAATTCCAACATTTAATTTTGCATCAATTCTATCATTTGTAGTTATTGTTAAATGATGTTTTGTTGAACTATAAACATCATTTTTAACAGAATTAATTAAATAATATGAAATACCCACAGCTACTAATAAAAATACGATAGATACCATTATCATATTTTTACTTATCTGCGCTCCTAAACTTTTTCCACCCATAATATTCTCCTAAATTTACATTTAATCATATTCTATCTAGTCTTTGCTTAATTATAATAACTGAAATCATAAATTAAAATAATTTTTTTGATAAAACCTTACATTCAATACTTAATTTAGAATTCTCACAATTAAATATATCATCTTTTTCTAGAGTATTTATATCTATAATTTGATTATTTTGAGTTGTTTGGACATATCCATAATTTAGTTTATTATTGGGATGATTCGCTTTAAAACTCTTTTGCAAAAGTAACAATTCATTACTTTTTTTAGTATATACTTGCATAAATAATGATTTAAATGAAGAAGATAATTGAATTAATTCATCTTGAATAAATTTAAATTTCTTATCTAAAGAGTGCTGTTCATAAGATCTTTTTAGATGCATAATTTGTGTCTCTTTTTTTTGTATTATTTGTAAAAAATTACTATTAAATTGACCAAATAAATCATCTAAATAAAATCTTAAATCATTTATATTGGGTGTACTTATCTCTATAGCATTTGATGGAGTTGCTGCTCTAATATCTGCTACAAAATCACTAATAACAGTATCACTTTCATGTCCTACTGCACTAATAATTGGTATATTAGATTCATATATAGCATCAGCTACTACCTCTTCGTTAAAAGCCCAAAGATCCTCGATACCTCCACCACCACGTCCTACAATTATAAAATCCACATCCAAACTTGATGCAAACTTTATACTTGAGGCGATATCATCTTTTGCGCTTTCTCCTTGTACTAAAGTTGGTATTAAAATCATTTTTGCAATTGGCCAACGCTTTGCTAATATTTTTTTCATATCTTGAATTGCTGCACCAGTATTTGATGTAACTACGGCTATATTTTTAGGATATAAAGGAAGTTGTTTTTTTATACTTGTATCAAAATATCCTTTTATTTGAAGTTTTGTTTTTAATTGTTCATATGCTAAAGATAAAGACCCTATACCATCTGGCTCAATTTTATTACATAAAAGTTGATAATTACCCCTTGGTGCATAAACAGTAATAGAACCAAAAATATTTATCTTAGATCCAACTTCAAGTTTAAATTTTAAATATCTAGCATTTCCTTTAAACATTACACAAGATATTGTAGAAGTTTTATCTTTTATTGAAAAATATATATGTCCAGAACTATGATATGTGAGATTAGAGATCTCTCCTTGCACATATACAGTTGTAAATGTTGCTTCAAGAAGAGATTTTATTTGATTATTGAGCTGTGTTACACCAAGAGGAGTATTCATCTATACTTTTTTTGCTATAAAAGTTGTACTCATATCTAAACTATAACCTTTTACAAAAATAGGCTCAAGTCCTACCTCTTTAAGCTCTTCTATCATCTGCTTAGTTGTAATAAATGCCTCAATAGATTCAGGTAGATATGTATATGCATCTTTATTTTTAGATACAAGACCTCCAATATGTGGCATAATATTATTCATATAAAATCTTGTAAGTTTTGCAGCGAAATCATTTTTATCATTTTTAGTAAACTCTAAAATTACACAAAGTCCACCTTTTTTAAGCACTCTTGCAAACTCTTTCAATCCCTCTTTTCTTTGAACAACATTTCTTATACCATAAGATATAGATATAAAATCAGCACTTTCATCTTCAAGTGGCATATCTTGAGCACCTGCTTCTACAAAAGTTCTATGTGGAATTTTTGTTTTACCAACTTCCATCATACCTACACTTGGATCAACTCCAATTATCTCTTTTACCTCTATACCTCTAGATTTTGCTACTGTTTCCCAATCAATCATTAAATCACCAGTACCACAAGCAACATCGACAATTCTATCTATAGTTTTTTTATCATAAAATTCATATGCCATATTACACGCTTTTTTACGCCAAGTTTTATCTATACCCATACTTAATATTCTATTTGCTAAATCATATGTTTTAGCAATATCATTAAACATACAAACAATATCTTCTTGTTTACTCAATCTTCATCCTTAAATTTTATAATAAATATTTTCCTACAACTATACCAACAATAAATCCAATATTCACTGCAATTAGAACTGTTAAAAGATTTATTTTTTTTTGTGCTTTTGGTAATAATTGTATTATTTGTTCTTGGTATTGTAGTGCTGAATTAAACTCTTGTGAAGACTTATGAATATCTTCCATAGTTCTTTTTAATGTTAATTCAGTTAGTTCTATTTTATCAACAAGCTCTTTTGCTTGTTTAAAACTCATATCACTCATTTTTTAATATCAATCCAATCATCTAACTGACAAAAAATTTGATTTAGAGTTCCTATTACATAATCTTTTGCTTCAGTTTGGATTCGTCTAAAAAATAAAAACTTTCTAGCACTTTCCATATCATTTAACTCTTTTGCTCTAATTGCTTTAGCTGCAAAATCAGTATTATTATATGCCATCTCCCACACTGTACTTCCTAAATATCTACTCATAGTAATTACTTTATCATTTTTTACAGGGAAATATTTTGGATTTTTTACAAAATCACAAATTACAGAGTTACTATCTAGATACTTATGTCCAAAAAAGTTTATAAATTGTTCTTCTATATAATCTGATTGCATATTTATGGCACGATTTAGGGCAAATATTATATTATCTTGTGAGTTTTGTTCTATTTTTTGGATTTTTTTCATAGTAGCAATTGCATTTTTACCATCAAGTTCACCATCACCTAATGGTATAATCCATTTAACATTGCCAAATGATCCAACTTTTTTTATCTCATCCAATACTAATGCAGAAGTTTTATTACCACCAACGTCAACAATCACCTCATGATTATCATCCATAAGAATAAGTTCATCAAGTTCTGTTAATTTATTTGTACCTAACATTCGTTTATTTACAATATTTGTTTGAGTAAATGATTTAGAATCATTATTTTCATCATCAATTTCTATATAAGTAATTTTTTTACCATGTTTTTTATATAAATATGGTGCAATAATTTGCATAGCAACAGTTGATTTACCAACGCCACCTTTTGTTTGAGGAATAATTATCATGAAGCCAACCCCTTTATAGTTTAATTATTTTATCCAATTTTTCATTAATATTAAATTCTATTGCTCAATTATAGCTTTAGTAATATTTGTTTGTATATCATCACTATAATATTTAATTTTAAAGGCCTCTTTTGAGACTCCATTAGATATATCAATAACTAACATTTGCATTATAGCCTTACATGAATTTGGTATCTCAAAATGTCCACCAAGTCCAGTTGTAGCTTTTTGAATTGGAATTTTGCTATTCATTCCAATTACATTATCTCTACATCCTGTTAATCCTATATCAGTCACATAAGCTGTACCCTCACTGATATGTAAATCATCAGTTCCTACATGTGTATGCGTGCCACAAATCGCACTAACTTTAGATTTAAACATCATATGCATAACTCTTTTTTCACTCGTAGCTTCTGCATGAAAATCTATAAAAATATTTTTTATATCTTGATTATGAAGATCTTCTATAACTCTAGTTGCCCAATTAAATGGATTTTCAACTGTTGGCATTGTATATATACCCATAAGATTTAAAATTGCTAATTTTTCACCATCAATATCAACAATTTTAAGTCCGCTTCCAGGAACTCCAGCAGGATAATTATCAGGTCTTAAAACATAATCACTCTCAAGCAAGGCCATCATATCTTGCTTTTTATCAAAAGTATGATTACCACCAGTAAAAATGTCAACACCAGCTTTTTGAAGCTCTTTTGCATTTTTTACAGTTAATCCAAATCCATGACTTGCATTTTCACCATTTGCAATTACAAAATCAATATCAAATTCTTCTTTACTTTTTTTTAGATATTGTTGTACCATTTTTCTTCCTGGTCTTCCTACAATATCTCCTATAAATGCTATTCTCACATATTTCCTATTTATTTAAAAAATTTAATATTCGTTTATTATTTTTACTCAAACTATTTACAACTTCACTAAGTTTTGCTTTTAATTTATCATCCAAATCTTCTTGTAAAGTATCTTTTATATATGTTGTATATTTTATATTAGTTCTTAAGATACTAATTAGTTCATCTTTTGTATTGATATCCATATCTTCTATAGTTTTTTTTAATTCATGTTTAGGACTAAGTGTCGCATAAATTTTATCAAGCAAATCTTCTGTTTTTATTGGTTTTAGAAAAAAGTCAACAATCCCAAGTTCAAAAGCTTTACGCTCTATAAATTTATCTTTTGACATTACAACCATAGGTATATGCAACCATCTATGATCAAGATTAACAAGATCAATAAATCTTTCACAATTCATACTTTTAATATCAAAATCAATAAGCATCATGTCTATATCATAATTAGATAATATTTTGTAAGCTGTTTCATCATCTTGTGCAGAATATGCAGTTACTTTCTCACCATTTTGTAATTGTACTTCAAGATCATAACCAATCATATCAAATGTAAAATTATCATCTTGACTAATAAATAAAATATTTACACCCATTTTTTCTTCTTTTTATAAAATTTTTATATCTATTAATTATTATACAATATAAATGTTTTAACTATTATTTCGTTCATGTTTTGTTTTATAAATATTTCTAATCATCAAAATACTAAACAATAATCCAAGTCCTATATTTATATACATAGCTGTCATATTTCCACCATCATATGACAAATATGCCATCCCAAAACATACAAATGCTATTACTAAACACATCTATTTATCCCCTTTGCACAAACTATTGCACTACTAAATGCCCACTGAAAATTATATCCACCAAGCTGACCTGTTACATCTAACACTTCCCCTATAAAATAGAGATCTTTTTGTAATCTACTTTGCATAGAATTTAACTCTATTTGAGTTGTATCTATCCCACCTTTTGTAACTTCAGCTTTAGTGTATCCAAAGTTTCCTGCAGGTGCAAAATTATAATTTTTTAACTCATATTTATAGTTCTTCTCATCTTTACAAACTTGCTTAAATGCTTTAATAAATCTCTTTGGTAAATAACTATCTTTTTTTGGTAAAAAATCAATACTTATTTGACCTTTTTTCCAATATAATGATGTACTTAAAATAGCTGGTCCACTACACCCTTTATGTGTAAAAAGCATAGAACCATCTATAGTTTTATCTTCTACTTTAACTTTTACATCAACACTAAGTCCACTTAATTCTTTGAACCAGAACTGATCTTTTTGCACTGTAAATCCTACAAGTGCAGGATTTAATGTTTTAATATTATGTCCAAATTTTTTTGCTATATCATATCCAATACCACTTGCACCTAAAATAGCATAAGATAGTCCACCACTTGCAACTATAAGTTTTTTTGCTTTGATTATATTATGATTAGTTTGAATTATAAAACCATCATCATAGCTTACATCAATTACTTTTGTATTTAAATATAATTTATGTTTTTTTATCAGTTTTAAAAACATATTTATAACTTCATCACTACTATTACAAAAATATGTACCTTTTACAATTTTAGGTTTAATTTTCGGATATAGATTGTTTTGATTTAAATATTTTAGCAGTTCATTTTGATCGAATTGTTTTAATACATTTTCAATAAAATTATCTTCACCTAGAAAATATTCACTACCCATATATTGATTTGTAATATTACACTTAGATCCACCACTGATTTTTATTTTTCTTGCAATTTTACTATTTGAATCAACCAAACAAACTTTTTGATTTTGAAGGTTTGATGCACACATAAGCCCACTTGCACCAGCTCCAATTATAGCAATATCATACATCAGTCATATATGCGAACAATCGCACCTTTATTATTTTTTTTAGATAATACAGGATAGTTTATAACTCTTATTATAGGCTTTTGACCAATTATTTTTCTCATAAACCAAGCTATCTCATTTGCTCTTTTTTGTGCTAAGCCACCAAGTATTAGATTTTGATATTTTTGAATATCTTTTATATCATCTTTAGGTATCTCATTTAGTGAAACTATACCTACAATCTCATAATATTTTACATCTTTATATTTTTGTATAAATTGTTTTAAACTTTTTTGACAATTTTGGCTTAAATCAGATTTTAAACTATTCATATCATAACACTTTAATACATCTTTAGCTGTAGAACTATTCCTAAAAACTATATCACTTTTATTTAATGAATTATATACAGTTAAATTTTGTTCTTCTTGAACTTTTTGTTTTTGATCTTTAGATTTTATATCTTTATCATATTTTGTTTTTAATATATATTGTTTTTGAATATCATTTGGTAAATTTGAAAATATCAACTCTTTTTGCTTAACTGGCTCAACTTTTTTAACTTCAGTTTCTACAAATTGTACATTTTGCTCTTTTTGTGATGTAAATAAATATGCAATAAATCCTATAGCGACTATAATTAAGGGAATTAATGAATATAAAATAATATCCAACATAGGAATTTTAGAACTAGTACGTTTTGGTGTAGCTTTTAATACCTCATCACTTTTTTTTGTTTGTTTATGTTTTTTTAAAGCGTCATGAATATTTTTACTATCATGATTTATATTTTTTTCTTTTAAAACTTTTTTTAATCTATCTTTTTTATTTGTAGGCACGAATCATTATACCTTTACTAACTTTTTTTGACTCAGTTGCATAACTAAGTGATTGAATTGGAATCTTATTTTTAACAACCTTTTTCATATACCAAGCTATCTCATTTGCTCTATTTTGAGCTAAGCCTAATAATGTAAATTTTTTATATTTATTATCTTCTACAATATCTTTATCTTCTTGTCCAATAACGCCCGCCACTTTAAATAATTTTGCATCTTTATGTTCATTTACAAACAGTTTTATTTTTTCTTTACATTCTCTTGTAACTTCACTTTTTCCTGCACCCATATCATAACATCGAAGTAGTGCATAAGCTTTTTGTTTTGGTGTAGATATAACTTCATCATCAAAAATATAAGTATATGGTATATCTATTTTATTTTCTACTTGTTTTACTGATATTGAATCTTCAATATTCTTAATATCATTTTCATACTGTTTTTTAAGAAGATCAAACTGTTCATCAACAACTTTTTTACTTATATAGTTATCTTGTTCTTCTTTAGGTAAATTGTCAAATGTAATTTTTTTATTTGCCATAACCGTTAATTTTTTTGTTAATTCTTCTCTATCTTGGTTTTGCTTATCTACAATTGATTTTAGAATATACATAGATTTTTCATCTTCAGGTAAATCATCAAATGTTATATCTTTTGATTCCTCTTCATATGTAGCATATACAGGACTATTTGTCCCATTTTTTTTATCAACTTGCATATATAAATAAAAAGCAAAGCCAACAGCAATCATCACAAATACAAGCATAATATATATTATATTTTCAGCCATTGATGATTTTTGTTCATATACTATTATATTTTTATCAGGCGCAACAGCTCTATGTGGATTATGATTTCTTAATGCTTCTTTTAATGATTCATTATCATGTTTATCAAGTAGTTGTATTAAATCTTCTTCTATACCCATATTTTATCTTCTTTTTATTAATTAATGCGATTATATCATAATTTATTTAAATATTTTAAAGTTGTATCAATTAAGTCATCATCATCACGACTTGGTGATTTTAAGACCTCTTTAGTATCATCATTTTTTGTAACTGATATATTCATCTCATAATTACCAATAAGCTTTATATCTTTTTGAAGAGCCGTGATTTTTATAATAATTAATTGTAAAAATTGTTTTGTAGGTATATCTGGTTTTCCAAATCTATCCTCCATCTCCTCTTCTATACTATAAACCTGCTGTTTATCCTTGGCTTTTGATAACCTTCTATAAAGCTCAAGTCTTACTCTATCTTCACTAATATAATCACTTGATATAAATGCACTAATTGTAAGTTTTATATCTACAGTTTTTGATTCCTCTTTTTGTTCACCAAGCAAAGTTGCTAAAGCATCTTCAAGCATTTTTAGATACAAAGAATATCCAATTTGTTTGATATGTCCACTTTGAGCCTCACCTATGATATTTCCACCACCTCTTATTTCTAGATCTTGATGAGCTAAAGCGGTTCCACTTCCAAGATATGAGTTTGATTCAAGTGCTACTAATCTTTTTATAGCATCAGAACTTATTTTGTTTTTATCCTCAACTATAAAATAACAAAACCCCTCCTTATCACTTCTTCCAACTCTTCCTCTTAGCTGATGTAGATCTGCAATACCAAAATTATTAGCTCCATCAATTATAATAGTATTTGCATTTGGCAAATGAAGACCAGATTCCACTATAGAAGTTGCAAGTAAAATATCATATTTACCATCTTCAAAATCACTAAGTATTTCTTGCGCATCAAGTGGTTTTATTTGAGAATGGATTATTCCTATTTTAATATTTGGTAAAATCTCTAAAATATCCTCTTTTTTAGCTTGTATTGTTGCGATATTATTATAGACATAAAAAAGCTGTCCACCTCTTCTTTTTTCTCGTAAAATTATCTCTTTTATAATCTTTTCATCATACTCTTTTACAAAAGTTCTAACTCCTAATCTCTCTTTTGGAGGGGTAAGAAGTGAACTCATCCCTTTAATTTTACTAAGAGCAAGATTTAATGTTCTTGGAATTGGTGTAGCACTCATAGAAAATATATGTACATCTTGTCTAAGATTTTTTAGTTTCTCTTTTTGCTTCACTCCAAATTTGTGTTCTTCATCAATTATAACTAAAGCCAAATCTTTACAAGTAACATTTAAAAGTGAATGTGTTCCTACAACAAAATCTATACTTCCATCTGATAAACCTTTTTTGATGGCAGTTTTTTGTTTGGCAGTTGTTTGACCATCAAGTTTTGCCATTTTTATACCATAAGGCTCAAATCTTTTTTGTAAACCTGCAAAATGTTGAGCACATAAAAGTGTAGTTGGACATACAAACAATGATTGATATCCATTTAAAAATGTTGCTAATATTCCATTTGCGGCAACCTCTGTTTTTCCAAACCCCACATCTCCACTTAGAAGTCTATCCATCACTTTACCACTACTTAAATCTGCAAACATCTCTTTTATAGATCTTGCTTGATCTTTTGTGTATTCAAATCCAGCTTCATGTTGAAACTGCTTTATTTTAGGACTTGTAGTGTCTATTTTAATTCCATTTATAAGCTCTCTAGCAGCTGCAAGTTTTATAATATCTCCAGCAATTGCAAAAAGTTTTTCTTTTACTTTTGATTTTAATTTTGCAAAACTTCCTTTGCCAAGCTTATCTAATGTAGCTAGTCCACCAGTTGCTACATATCTGTCTATTACACCTATATTTTCTACAGGGATTAAAAGTTTGTCATCATTTGCATAAGCTACTGTTACAAAGTCTCTTTTTGCACCCATTACAACAATAGGTTTTACACCTTCAAACTGCCCTATTCCATACTCTTCATGAACTACATAATCACCAACTCTTAATTCATCAATTATAAGCTTAACTTTTCTTTTTCGTTTTCTTTTAATCTGCTTATTTAGTGATATTATCACCTCATCTTTACTCAAAAGATTGATAATATATGGCTCAAAGATATAGTTTATATCTTGATTTGTAAGATCTAAATCATACCCTTTTACTTTTGCTTGAGTACTACTTATGATTGTGATTTTTTTATCATTGTGAAATGTAATAAACTCTTTTATATTTGCTACATCTATTTTGCTATATTGATCACTTGAAAAAATCGCCTCAAGTGCTAGAAATTTTTCTTTTTTGATTCTTTGTTCATCAAAAATATATGCTTCATCTATTTCATTTAAAGCATCTTTTGTAATAACACTTTTTAAATCATCAATTAAATATGATGCCAAATCTCCTAGATGCCAAAATCCCAAAGAGTGTATATCTTTTACAAATACATCACTTTGGATCTCTTGGATTTTTTCATTTAATTGTGTAAAGTTTTCATCATCAAGTGCTAAAAATGCTGCACTAATAGTAATAGATTCAAGTTCTTCTTTTGATGATTTTTGATCTTCAATATCAAAAGCTCTTATTGATTCAACCTCATCATCAAAGAGTGATATTCTATATGCCATTTCACTGTTTAATGGTGCTATATCAATAATATCACCTCTTATTGAAACCTCACCTTGAGAAGTTACAATATCAACAAAATAGTATCCCCAATTATATAAGGTAGATTTTAACTCTTCTAGATTTAAAACTTGTGCAAATTCAATATTAAATGAATCAAAACACTCCTTTTTTGGCATAGCAAAACTAGCAGTTCTAATTGGAACAATAAGAAGTTTTTTTGTACTTTTATTTGAATAATAAGCATTTAACTCTTTTGTTATATCTTGTAATTCTAAAGAAAAAGAGAGTAAATCATCTCCTGCATTTGCTCTAAAATCACTTAAAACATAAGAGTTTATACCAAGATAACTTGCTACATCTTTTGCTTCATTTGCCTGTGCATCATCTGCAACTACTAAAAGCTGAGGAGTTGATTTATTTTTTAAATATGTAAATATGTTATTCATAGTGGATTTATACTATAAAATCACTTAATGCTCAAATTAATTTCCCCCTATATTTAAATATATATAAACTTCAAACTTTTTTATATACAGAGATAAATCTTCTCATTAATTATAAAATTAGTTATACCCTATTATTTATAAAGTAAGTTATAATGTCATTTATGGCATAATATATCATCAAGGAGTTACCATGAAACGATTAGACTTAATAAAACAGATAATAGCCAGAAA
>CAZAOJ010000019.1:0-37040 GCA_964486745.1 uncultured Arcobacteraceae bacterium | reverse complement strand
TTTGATGTTGGACTATCAAAAATAGTTGTTACTGGCTTACTATTTTTTTTCAACTATTTTATTAGAAAATTTTTCGTTTTTGCCAAATAAAAAAAGGTGCCAAGAAAACTTGACACCTTTATATTTATTATAAATTTATTTATCAATTAAATATTATAATTCTTTTTCATGACCAGCTAAGTATTCAGCAACACCATCAGTTGTTGGTTTCATTGCTTCATCACCTTTAACCCAACCTGCAGGACAAACTTCACCATGCTCATTTGTATAAAGCATAGTATCTACCATTCTAATCATCTCATCAATATTTCTTCCAAGTGGTAAGTCATTGATTACTGCATGTCTGATTGTACCATCAGCATCAATTAAAAATGATCCTCTAAGTGCAACTCCACCATCAAGTAATACATCATAATCTTTAGAGATTTGTTTTGTAAGGTCTGCAACTAAAGGCATATTAACTCTACCAATTCCACCTTCATTTACTGGAGTTTCTCTCCATGCAAAGTGTGAAAATTGTGAATCAACAGAAACACCAATTACATTGATACCTCTTTCTTTAAAATCTGCAACTCTGTGAGAAAATGCAATAATTTCTGATGGACACACAAATGTAAAATCTAATGGATAAAAGAAAAGAACTGTACCCTTTTCACCATAATTCTCTGATAATTTAAAATCTTCTACGATTTGACCGTCTGCTAATACAGCTGTTGCTGTAAAATCTGGAGCTTGTTTTGTTACTAACATATTTATTCCTTGTGTTATTAATTTAAGTTGGTGGAATTTTATCTAAGTTTATTTAAATTAATAATGATAGTGTTAAAGAAGATTTTTTCTTTAAGTAAAATTTTAGCTAAAGAAAAAATTTATCCTTTAAGGAATATTATTCTTATTATTTTTCTTAAATTTATGTGATTTATAATGTCCATCAAACCAATCAGGCACTTCAAACTCTGTATCTATTATTACTTGCGCAAAATTTGCAATTTGTTCTACAGATAAATTTTGTTGAGGCATTAATCCATAAAGTTCAATAGCTGGCTTCATCAATGCTTTCTTATGTGTAGGATACGCCAAGAATCTTGCAATTAACTGTTTTGATATATCTTTATTATTAGATGTATTTCTCATATACATTTGCTGTACTGCTACAACAGGAGGTGCTGTATCATTTTTTTTATAAGTATTATGACAAATCATACATTTTGCTTCAAACTCATATAAAACTTTCTGATCTATATGTGCATATAAGTTATTTAACAAAAATAAAATTAAATATATAAGATATTTCATAAAAAATTATATGTTATATTTTATTAAAAGAAAATTAATATCCATTACTAATAAAAGTATACTAACTAAATATAAAATTAATTTTGATATATTGACAAAATGAATACAACAATAAATTATTTAGAATTACTAAAAAACAATCAGTTAAAAGTTACTCCTCAAAGATCAGTTATATTGGAGCAAATAAATAGCTTTGGTCATATAGATATAGATACCCTATATACTTATGTAAAAAAGCAATTCCCAAATATATCATTGGCAACATTATATAAAAATATAAATGCTATGCTAGAAAAAACTATTTTAAAAGAAGTTAAAATTACTGGGATAAAAACAAAATATGAGTTAAGTAAAGCTCAACATGTACATACAATTTGTAATAATTGTGGCAAAGTGGAAGATATATTTTTAGATACACATATAATATCAAATAAAATAGAAAATAAAACAAATTTTCAGGTTTCAAATTATGATATGAACTTTTTTGGCCTATGTAAAATGTGCCAAAATAAATAAAATTGATAAATTATAGAACATTAAAAAAAAGTATGTAAATATTTGTTTTTTTTAAAGTAAGTTTTATTTTTTATGTGATAAAGTTTCTACATATTAAAATTTAGGAGTTAAAATGGCAGTTAAAATTACAGATACTTGTATTAGTTGTGACGCTTGTTTAGATGAGTGTCCTACAGAATCAATCGTTGATAACGATGAGAACCCAACAGGTGAAGATATTTATTATGTAAACGCAGATACTTGTACTGAGTGTATTGGTGATCATGATGCACCTGCATGTGCTGAAGCATGTCCAACTGAAGGTTGTATTGTATGGGATGAAAACCCTACAACTGAAGGTGCTGTTGCTGGTGAGCCTTGCGTAGAAGACTAATCTTTTAATAGCATTATATCACTGCATAAAAAGGCAAGTAGTTTTAACTACTTGCCTTTTTTTTTATTTTTAGGTATAATACGCGACTTAAAAAAATTAAAAGTACAAATATGGAGTATATAATGGAACAAACACTTTCAATCATCAAACCTGATGCAGTAGCTAAAAATGTTGTAGGGAAAATCTTAGATAGATTTGAAACTGCTGGTCTTAGAATCGCAGCTACTAAAAAAATTCAATTAAGCCAAGCAGATGCTGAAGCTTTTTATGCAGTACATGCTCAACGACCTTTCTTTAAAGATTTAGTAGATTTCATGATTTCTGGTCCTGTTGTTGTAACAGTATTAGAAGGTGAAAATGCAATGCAAGTAAATAGAGACTTAATGGGTGCAACAAACCCTAAAGAAGCTGAAGCTGGAACAATTCGAGCTGATTTTGCTGAATCTATTGATGCAAATGCAGTACATGGTTCAGATTCTGTTGAAAATGCAGCTATTGAAATTAACTTTTTCTTTGCACAAAAAGATATTTGTTAATAACTACTAAATAAGTGATAATTTAATTGAAAATAGAATTTAGAAAAGTATCTTCAGGTTTAAAAGATTTTAATCTTGATATGGTTTCAGTAAACTTTGAAGGTACTTTTTGTAAAATATCGTCAAAGTTAGTTGAAATGGATGCTAAACTATCAGGAAATACTGAAGTTACATGCTGTAAATGCGGTGAATTATTTACAACTCAATTAGATGAAGATTTTAAATTTATTATTAGCGATGGTATATACGATGGCAATGATGAACAAAGATCTATTATAGAAACAGATGATGGTTTTATCGATTTTGATGAAATTATAAAAAGTGAAATTGAATCAATTAAAAGTGATTATCACATTTGTGATAATTGCATAGATAGTGAAGATTTCAAAGAAATACAATTATAAAAAGGATATAAAATGGCAGTACCAAAGAGACGAGTATCACACTCAAGAAGCGCAAAAAGAAGAACACATTATAAAATTAAATTGGCTAGACCAGTTAAAGACACTGATGGGACATACAAAATGCCTCATAATGTAAACCCAACTACTGGCGAATACAAAGCGTCATAAGTAAATGATAAAAATTGCAATCGATGCAATGGGTGGGGATTTTGGTCCTGCACCTATCATTGAAGGGCTCGTAAAAGCCTTAAAAAAAGACCGACACTTTGAAGCTATAGCTGTTGGTAAAGAATCGGAAATTCGTCCCCTAATACCTACAAAATTTGATAATAGAATTACTATAATTGATACTGATGATGTTATTAGTATGACTGATCATGCTACTGATGCACTTAAAAGAAAACAATCAACTGCTTATCTTGCTATAGAATTAGTTAGAAATGGTGAAGCTGATGCCTATGTTAGTGCGGGACACAGTGGTGCTTCTATGAGTCTAGCAACACTTAGAATTGGAAGAATTAAAGGTGTAAGTAGACCAGCTATTGCTACACTTATGCCTACAAGTGATGTTCATAATACTTTAGTACTTGATGTTGGAGCAAATGTAGATTGTGATGCAAATAATCTTTTTGAATTTGCTATTATGGGTCAAGTTTATGCAGAAGATGTATTAAATGTTGATGATCCATTGGTTGGACTTCTAAGTAATGGCGAGGAAGAAAGCAAAGGTAACGAAGTTACAAAAGAAGCATTTACTAAACTAACTGCCGTTCATAATTTTGCAGGTAATGTAGAAGGTAATGATATTTTTAGAGGCACTGTTGATGTAGTAGTTTGTGATGGTTTTATAGGTAATATTATGCTAAAAGCAGCAGAAGGTATTGCTGAAACTATTGGAAAAATAATTAAAGATAATTTAAAAAGATCTTTGATTTCTATTACTGGTGCAGTTCTTATGAGAAAAGTTTTCAAAAAATTAAAATTGCGTGTTGATTATGCAGAATATGGTGGAGCACCTTTACTTGGTGTAAAATCACCAGTTATTATTGCACATGGAAAATCAAATGCAAAAGCTATGCAAAATGCAATATTTCAAGCAATTCATGCAGCAGATTCAAATCTAAATAGTGATATTGAAGAAAAATTAGCATATTATAAAAATAAATAGGAAGTTATATGAGTTATGCAGCATTTAGATCTATAGGATCATATATCCCTGATGAAGTCAGAGGTAATGATTGGTTTGTTGAAAGAATGGACACAAGTGACGAATGGATAACTAAAAGAACTGGAATATCTGAAAGAAGAATAGCTGCCAAAGACCAAAATACAAGTGATTTAGGCTATGAAGCTGCAAAAATAGCAATACAAAGAGCTAATATTCAAACTTCAGATATTGATTTAATTGTATGTGCTACTATCAGCCCTGACTATTATTGTATGCCATCAACTGCATGTTTAATTGCTGAAAAACTAGGTATCAAAGATGTAATGGCACTTGATATTAGTGCAGCATGTACAGGTTTTGTTTACTCTTTAAGTGTTGCAAAAGCATTTATTGAATCTGGTATGAAAAAAAATGTACTTATTATTGGAGCTGAAAAACTAAGTTCAATTGTTGATTATACTGATAGAACAACTTGTATGCTTTTTGGAGATGGTGCAGGTGCAGCTATTATATCTTCAACTCAAAATAAAGATGAAGCTATTATAGATGTACAATGTAGTGCAGATGGATCTTTAAAAGATCTTTTATTAACTCCTGGTGTTACAAGCGATGAAGCTATGTATATGCAAATGAAAGGTAATGAAACTTTTAAAATTGCCGTACGAACTTTAACTTCTGATGTACAAAAAATTATGGAAAAAAATAATTACAAAAATGAAGATATTGATCTTTTTATTCCACATCAAGCCAACTATAGAATTATAAAAGCTGTTGGTGATGCTTTAAAGTTTAAAGATGAACAAAAAGTTTTAACTGTACACAAATATGGAAATACTTCTAGTGCGTCAATCCCAATGGCAATGAATGAATGCTATGAGGATGGAAGATTAAAAGCTGGTGACACTATGCTTTTAGATGCCTTTGGTGGTGGTCTTACTTGGGGAAGTGCCTTAGTAAAATTTTCTCCAAACAATAACTAAATATAAATATATTTTAATACTAATAGTAAGAAATTATTTTCTAACTATTAGAAAACACTTCAAAAGATACTAAATTTCTTTTAAAACTCTTATTCTATATCAACATTAATTTATTCTATAATTGTTATAATTAATCAGTTTTATAAATATAATAAAACTAAAAAAGAGAAAATGATGTTTACATTTATAACAATAATACTTCTTCTTTCTATATTTATAGCTCTTTATAGATTTTTAAAAGGGCCAACTATTACAAATCGTGTCATAGCTTTTGATGTAATAAGTATTATTGCTGTCTCACTTTTAGTCATTCTTTCACTTTATTATAAAAATAGTATTTATCTTGATATTGCACTTGTTTTTGGTCTTATTGGCTTTTTAGGTTCGACTATATTTGGTCGATATATAGAAAAAGGTATCTAAAATGTTAGCATATATTGGTAATATTTTTATACTTTTTGGTGTAATGGCATTTTTAGTTAGTGCTATTGGATTAATTCGTATGCCTGATATTTATACCCGTATGCATATTGGAACAAAAGCTACTACTATTGGGACAATTTTAGTCTGTATTGGTGCAATTTTTATTGAACCCTCATGGTCTTGGAAATTATTATTACTTATTTTATTTATACTACTCACTAATCCTTTATCATCTTCGGTTATTGCTAGAGCAGCACATAAAACTGGTGCAATTTTAAAATCTGATGAGTTTAAGGATAAATAGATGATTGGTCTAATTATTTTATGCACTTTTATTGGTATTATTATAATTGCTTTTGCATCAATTATTCAAAATAAACTTGTAGACTCTATTATACTTTTTATGGGTGTAGGATTAGGAAGTGTAGTTTTATTTACAATTTTTAAAGCACCTGATGTAGCTCTTACTGAAGCTGTCATTGGTACAGGAGTTAGTTCATTAATTTTTTTAATGGCACTTAAACACCTAAAGGCTACAAAATGAGTTTTAAAAGAGATATCTCTACCTCATCACTTAGTGGCTTTACTTTAAGTGCTATATTGATTTTGACTATTTTAAGTATATTAATTCAAAATATTCCAAAACAAATTACAACTGCAGGAGATAAACTTTTAGAATTAAATTCCCAAGAAGGTGTTTCAAATGCTGTTACTTCAGTTGTTGTTTATTTTAGAGGCTTTGATACTTTAGGAGAGATTGCAGTTTTATTTATTGCTTCATTAGGAATTGGTCTAATGTTAAGCAATAATACAAAATGTGATATAAAAGCACAAAGTAATTTTATGCTTAAAACTGCAGCAAAAATTTTATTTCCAATTATATTACTTTTTGGAATTTATATCATAGTTTATGGACATCTAAGTCCTGGTGGTGGATTTCAAGGTGGAGTTATAATTGCAAGTGCTATTTTACTTTTAGTTATCTCATACCAAAATTTTGAATTATCTCATAAAATAATTGAATTATTAGAAACATTTGCAGGTATATCATATGTACTAATAGGACTAATTGGTCTTATTGTTTTAGATAAATTTCTTGGAAACTTTTTGCCATCTAATATCTCAAATATGGGGATGCTTTTAAGTGGTGGGATTATACCTATTATATATATTATTATAGGTATTAAAGTTGGTAGTGAAATGAGTTTAATAGTTCAAAATCTTATAAGAAGAGCACAATAATGTTTGAATATCTAAATCAAGTACAAAATATAAAAACTATAATCACTATTGGTTCAATGGCATTATTTTGTGTTGGACTTTTTGGACTTCTTACAAAAAAACATTTTATAAAAATATTTATTAGTATTGCTATTATGGAGAGTTCACTATTTTTATTTTTTATTGGTTTATCATATAACTCTTCATTAGTAGCTCCAATACTTACCAAAAATCATCAAAATTTTTCACAAATGAATGATCCAATTCCTCATGCAATGATTCTTACTGCAATTGTAATTGGGATGTCTGTTTTAGCTTTGGGGATTAGTTTTGCTATTGAGTATTATAAAGTTACTGGTAAAACCAAAATCGATGAGATGAAAGATTTAAGGCATTAATATGAACTCAATATTATTTATAGCTTTGCCATTATTATTTGGATTTTCTACTCCAATTATTAGTAAATTTGGTAAAAATGCAGTTGCTATTAGTTCATTGTTTATGCAACTATTTTTATTTATCTTAGCTATTTATCTACTTCTGGGCACAACTACAACTATAGAGATAATATCTATAAATCCACCATTAGGTATATCACTTGTTTTAAATAAAATTTCACTCTTTTTTGTCACACTATTTACATTTTTAATGGTAGCTTTTTCAATATATTATTTTATACATAGAAAAACAAATAGTTACAAAAATGAAAATAAATTTTTTATACTTATAAATATGCTTTTAGCTTCATCTATTGGATTAGTTTTAAGTTCTGATATATTTAATATATATGTATTTTTTGAAATAGTAGGAATATCTGCTTATATATTATCAGCTTATACCAAAACTGCCACAGCATTAGAAGCAGGACTAAAATATTTATTAACTGGAGCTATAGCTTCTATATTTTTACTATTTGCCATTATACTTATATATCTAAATATTGGCTCATTAAACCTTGCTATTATTGCAGAAAATTTTGAACTTTTACCATACAATTTAAAACTTCTAATTTCTATCTTATTACTTATTGGTTTTGGATTTAAAGTTGAGATTTTTCCTTTGAATTTTTGGGTTACAGATGTTTATGAAGGTTCAACTTCACTTGTTAATACTCTGTTTTCAGGGATTGTTGTAAAAGCTTACCTTTTTGTATTTTTTCATATTATGTATCTGTTTTTACCACATAATGAGTTTTCAATCTTTCTTATTTATCTTGGTGCAATTAGTATGTTGGTTGCAGAATTAGCAGGATTGAATCAAACTAATTTAAAAAGATTATTTGCATACTCATCATTAGGACAAGCTGCACTAATTTTTACAGCATTTGCAATGCAAAATACCACTGCAATTCAAGGTGCTTTATTTATAGTATTTGCACATTCTATTGCAAAAACTATAATCTTTTTATCAATAACAACAATTAATAAACAATATAATAGTTTTAATATTAATATTTTAAAAGAGTTAAATTCTACATTTTTAAAAACGATTATGGTTATTGCTATGTTATCTCTATTAGGAATACCATTATTTGCTGGATTTGTAGGGAAATTTTTAGTCTTAAAATCACTCGCAGTTGAAGGGATATTTACAGCATTGGTTTTTATAGTTATTGCTTCATTATTAGAATCTGTGTATTATTTTAAACTTATTGGTTATATGTTTAGCAAAAATGAAAAAAAGGAAGTTATAAATATATGTTTTTCTCAAAAAATTATATTTATAGTTTTAGCTTTTTTACTTTTATTGGTGGGGGTTGCACCATTTGTTATATCAAACTTTTCTTTTGATATAGCACATATTATGATTGACTCTCAAAATTATATAAATAGCTTAATAGGGGTTTAAAATGGATTTAGCACTTTTTGGACTTAGTGATATAATTATCTCTTTTAAAGCAACACCTTTAGCAAACTTTTTTGCCATACTTATTACATTTTCATTTATATTGATTACATTAATTTTAAAAAAATATAATTTATCAAAAAGTTTTTATGCTTGGTTTATACTACTTACAGCATCACTTTACTTTATAGTTTATGCTCAAGATTATCTTCTGTTTTTTATTGGGTGGGAAATAATGAGTATATCTACATATTTTTTACTCTCATATACACTATCCAAAGAGATTTTACACAAGTATATTATATTTGCAATGGCCTCAGCACTTAGTTTATTTATTGCAATTTTAATTTTATACTCTTCAAATCATAGCTTTTTATATATAGATGCAAAAAGTAGTTTTGAACATATGAATAATATAAAACAAATTATATTTATAATATTAATTTTATTTTCTATATTTATAAAATTAGGTACTATTGGTTTTCATTATTGGCTAATAGATACTTATGAACAATCACATCATATATTTACACCATATTTATCTGCTATATTATCTAAAATGGGAATATATGCACTTATTATACTTGTATCATATGTGACTCAATTATCTTTAGTTTTAGCAATTATTGGTGTAATTACATCTATTATTGCAACATTTAAAGCTATCAATGAAGACTCTATAAAAAGACTCTTAGCTTATTCATCTATTGCTCAACTTGGTTATATTGTAACCGTATTGGGTGTAGCTGATGGGATGGGGGCAGCACTTTATCACTCTTTGATTCATACAGTTATAAAACTACTACTTTTTATTAATATTGCAGGAATTATATATATAACCCAAAAAGACAAATTTAGCTCATTGGGTGGATTAATATATAAAACACCACAATCTTTTGTATTACTTCTAATTGGTATTATAGCACTTGCAGGTATGCCTCCACTTGGTGGTTTTAGTTCAAAATTTATGATTTATACATCACTTTTAGATAGTAAATATCTACTTATTTTATCTGCAGTTATGTTTTCTAGTGCTAGTGCTTTTCTTTATATATACAAACTTATTTATGGAATCTATTTAGGACATCCTACAAATAAAAATTTAGAATCCACAAAAGAGGTACCTTTATCTTTTTTATTTCCTCAATATATACTAGCACTAATACTTGTTACTTTAGGAACATTTCCATCTATTATTATTCCTTATATAAATACTATACTTAGTGATTTAAATCTATCTTTAATCCCTTTTGAAAATATATCTACTCTAATTACACCTTTTGCACAATTTAATGGATTAGTTATTATTAGTGCATTTACGCTTATATTTATAGTTATATTATTAGTATTTATAAATATAAAATCCAAAGCAAAAAATGTAAAAGATCGTTTTGATATAGCATATTGTGCAGAAGAACCCACTCAATCTACTCATTTACACTATGGGTTTAGTATAGGAAAAGAATTAAAACGAGTTGGATTTATAAATATAATTCTTAAAAACTCTGTAAAATATTTTTATGATTATATTACCAAACAGACACTTTTTTTATCAGAAATATTTAGAAAAATATACTCTGGTAATTTATCTATAAATTTTAATATAACAATAATATTTTTAATAATCCTATTGTGGGGAGCTTTAAAATGATAATTTTTGAACTTTTTTCTATGTTTATAATAGCTTACATATTTGGATTTTTATATTATGGTTTATATAGAAATATTACTGCTAGATTTCAACGACGCTTTGGTCCACCAGTATATCAATCATTTGTAGATTCTATTAAATTCTTTTTAAAAAAAGATTCCACTTCACATGGTTGGATGTTTTATTTAGCTCCAATTATTATGATGAGTGGAGCAATTATGACTCTATTTTTTATACCATTTTTTACTAATAATGATAATTTTAATGGTCTTAGTCAATATGGAAATCTTTTTGTAATCTTATATCTTTTAGTATTAGGTCCACTAGGTAACGCTCTTGGAGTTGGAGCTTCAGGTAATCCTTTTGGCGTTATGGGTGTAACTCGTGGATTAACTAGGCTTTTTGCTTTAGAGATGCCATTTTATATAGCAGTCATTGCTATAATGAGTCTTAATCAAAGTGCAGATATAGCAACTATAGCATCTCAACAAACAACAATAAATGCCTTTTCTTATCCTTTGCTTTTTATTGGAGCTATGTTTTCTTTTGTAGGTATGATGGGACAAGCCCCATTTGATGTAGTTGGAGCACCTGTTGAAGTTTATTCTGGTCCAGCATCTGAATTTAGTGGAAAATTTTTAGCTTTATTAATGAGTCAAAGTGCAATATTTACATTTGCAAAGTTAACACTTATGGTTCATCTGTTTTTAGGTGGAGCTAGTGGGTTTGTTGAATTAACTATAAAAACATTTATATTATTTTTATTTGTAATATCTTTTGGTTCACTTTATGGAAGATTTAAAACTCCACAAAGTGTAGATTTTTTACTTAAAGTTCCAACTGCAATATCTATAGTTGGTCTTATTTTAGCGACATGGAGTTTATGATATGCAAGAGGGATTTTTAAAAGAGCAACAAACTTTAGAAGCTAATTTAAACTCTGATAATTCGCACCAAAGTAGTGTAGATTTTCTAATGAATTGGTTTAGAAAAAGAAGTATTTTTGTATTAGCTTATGGTACAGGTTGTGGGGCTATTGAGATGCCACCAACTTTTACATCAAGATATGATGCAGAAAGATTAGGTATAAGAGGAGCAGCAACTCCTAGACAAGCAGATGTAATTATTGTTTCTGGTTATTGCTCGTATAAGACATTAAGAAGAATAATTAGAACCTATGAACAAATGAGCAACCCAAAATATGTTTTGGCTTTGGGAAGCTGTACAATTAATGGCGGAATGTATTGGGATTCATATAATACAATTAAAAAACTTGAAGATTATATTCCTGTAGATATGTATGTAAGTGGATGTATGCCTAGACCTGAATCTATTTTAGAAGGTTTTATTGAGCTTCAAAAAGATATAGCAAATGGTAAAACCTCATCTTGGCAAAAATATGAACAAAATTATGAATTTTATAGAAAAAATCAAGAAAAAGTTTTAGGTAAACAAGTTGAACCTAGCTATGAAGCAAATTGGTATTTATATGATGGAGGTTTGTAATGTTTCATAATATAAGAAATAGTTTTGCAACTAGTGATATTGAGATAAAACGAAAAGATTTATATAAAGTAAATGTAAAATATTCTAGAGTTTTTAATCTTATAGATTTTGTATTTGAAAATTACAATTATAAAATATTAAATGCCATCACTTGCACAGATTGGATAGAAGATGAACATTTTGCTATAACATACATAATAACCACTCTTGATAGAAAAAATACTTTTATGATTCAAACAATGGTTAATAGAGATAATACAAAAATAAAATCTTTAAGTGATAAATTTGCCCAAGCTCAAATTATGGAGCGAGATTTACATGAGATGTATGGTATAGATTTTATAGGAAATGAAAATTTAAAAGAGCTTAGCTTAGAGGGATGGATTCACACTCCACCTTTAAGAAGAGAGTTTGATACTGTAGAGTTTGTAAATGAAAATCTAACATTTCGTGAAGGAAGAGATGATAATATTGACACTAAAGCAGAAGCAAAAAGACTTCGGGCATTGAAAAAAGCACAAAAAGAGGCTCTTCAAAAACAAAAAGATCAGGAGGAAAAAGATGAAAAATAAACATATCACTATTTTTCACGGTCCTCAACATCCTGGAATTACAGGAAATATGTCTATAGAGCTTGATTTAATTGGAGAAACAATACAAAAAGCTACAACCCATGTAGGATACTTACATCGTGGATTTGAAAAACTAGTAGAAAGACGCACAGTAATTCAAGCTTTTACTATAGTATGTAGAATATGTGTACCAGAGCCAGATCCAAATGAAGCTAACTTTGCAATGGCAGTAGAAGAGTTAGCAAATATAGATATAACACCAAGAGCTGCATATATTAGAGTTATGATTCTTGAACTATCAAGGTTAGCTGCACAGTTTTTATGGATTGCTGGGCAAAGTGGTTCTATTGGATTATATGCTGTTGGACAATGGGCAATTGCAGATAGAGATTTGATTTTAGACCTTTTTGAGGAATTAACTGGAGCTAGAGTTTATCATATGTATATTTATCCAGGTGGAGTAAGAAGAGATTTACCATCTGGATTTTTAGAAAAATTATCAAAACTTCTTAAATATATGAAAACACGGTTAAAAGATTATGATGATATTTTTATAAATAATAGCTCTTTTAAAAATCGCTCTACTGGAGTTGGTGTTATTTCACAAGATGAAGCTATAAAAAATGGCTATGTTGGTCAAATACTTCGTGCTTGTGGAGTAGAAACTGATGTTAGAAAAGATTCTCCATATTTAATATATGACGAACTTGATTTTACAATACCAATACAAACTGCTGGGGATGTATATGCTAGAGCGTTAGTTAGAAAAGAGGAGATGAATCAATCTGTATATATTTTAGAACAAATAATACAAAAAATACCAAATGGTGATATTATGGTAAAAATGCCAACACATAGAAAACTAAAACTTCCCAAAGATGACACTTGGGTCAAAGTTGAATCAGCGCGTGGTGAGTTTGCTTATTATATGGCTGGAGATGGAAGTGAAAACATTAGACGGATGCAAGTAAGAGGACCTTCACTTGTACATGCATTTACACTTTTAGAAAAACTTTTAATAGGTGCAGAACTTAGTGATGTTGCTTTGATTATGAACTCACTTGGAATATGTCCACCAGAAATAGAGAGATAATTATGAAATGGTCAATTGATATAAAAGGAACACTTTCTCCACTTAGAATTTTAAATGCATTTTTTGAAAAACCTAATACTATAGCATACCCTAGTGTTAAAAAACAAACTGCAAGTGGATATAGAGGTTTTCACACAAATTTTTTAAAAGAATGTATTGGATGTGCAAATTGCCAAGATATTTGTATGAATGATGCTATTGATATGATAAAAACCGATAAAGAATACAATCCTAAAAATGCTTCACAATGCGTACCTAGAATTGATTATGGAAGATGTTGTTGGTGTTCTTTATGTACAGATGTTTGCCCACCTAGCTCTTTAAAACTTGAGCAGACATATTTGGGTATATCCAAACATGCTTCAGATTTTTTATATATGCCAAAGGATAAATGATGCGTTTTTTATACTGGAATACTTTATTATTTATATTATGGTTATTATTAACTCAAAATCTTCAAATTGCAAATATTTTAATTGGTATTGCTATTAGTAGTAGTTTAACATTACTATATACAAAACTATTCCCTACAAAAGAGTTTAAAGTAATTAATCCATATTGGCTTTTTATATATATTTTGATTTTAATTAAAAATCTGATAATCTCAAATATACAAATAGCAAAAAGAACACTAAGTAAAGATATGAAATTGGCTCCTGCAATAGTTGGAGTAAAGACTGAATTAAAAAGTGATTGGAAAAAATTACTTTTAGCAAACTCTATAACTTTAACTCCAGGAACATTAACCTTAGATATTATAGATGACACACTATTTATTCATATTATAGAGTATCACGAAGGGGAAGATAAACAAAATATCACAAAAGAATTTGAAGAGATTATATTAAAAATATAATCTACGTAATCTATTTTTTAATTAAAAAATCTAAATTTTCTTTAAATAATATTTTTCTAATTTTTTTCTTTCTTAAATATATTATAGTGATGTTATCATCTTTTTTTGGAAGAAGTGATGCATTTTTTTCATCACAAATTAATCCTAATTCATAATCATAACTTTTAAATTTGGGTTTTATAAACATAGATAATACAAATGTAGGTACATTGCTTACATCTCTTAAATAATATGCTTTATGCTTTTTTAAAAAGTTTTTATTTTTTTGTAGAAATTCATTTATTAATTCACCTTTTTCTTGTGAAAAAGCGATAATTAACATTTTTGTTTTTTTATCAACAATAATACTTTGTTCAAATTGATTTTTACAATATTCAAATGGTAAATAACTACCTACTTTAACTTCTTGAGAATAAAGTATTACTGTACTAAACAAAATAGTTAAAATAGTTTTAATCATTAGTGTTATCCTAAATTTTTTTAAAAGTATACCAAATAAAGTTAACCTTATCTTAAATATATTTGGTTAAATATCTTGTTTCATTTATAATTAACAAGAATTTAGATAAAATCTCTAAAATTTAACACACGGAGAGTAGAATTCTATGGAATTTAATGCAAAAAAAATTGATAATGCAAATGCAGTAGTAACTGCAACATTAGATAAAGAAACTTTAGACAAAAATTTAGACAAAATGGCAAAACAAGCTGCTAAAACTATGATAATTCAAGGTTTTAGAAAAGGTAAAGTACCTGTAAGTGTTGTAAAACAAAGACATGGGGAACAATTAAAACAAGATGCACAAAGTGAAGCTTTAAGAGCTGTTGTTCAAGAAGCGCTTGCTGAATTAGAAATTGATAATAAAGATTTAATTGGTGAACCAGCAGTTACTAAATTTGATCAAAAAGAAGATGGATCTATTGATGTAGAGATTAAATTTTCTTCTAAACCTGTTGTAGACTTAGGTGATTATGAAGCTTTAATTCCAGAAGTAAAAGCTATTGAAGTAAGCGAAGATGAAATCAATGAAAGAATTGATCAAATGGCTAAATCTTCAGCACCACTTGAAAAAATCAAAAGAAAAAGAATGGCAAGAGAAGGTGACTTTGTTGTTATTGATTTCGAAGGTTATATTGATGGTGAATTATTCAATGGAGGAACTGCAAAAGGTCATACTCTTGAGATTGGTTCAAACTCATTTATCCCAGGATTTGAAGAACAAATTATTGGTATGAAATATGATGAAACTAAAGATGTTGTTGTAAATTTTCCAAATAAATACCATGCAGAAGAGCTTGCTGGTAAAGAGGCAACTTTTAAAGTTACTTTACATGAGATTCAAGAAAAAGGTGAAACTATAATTGATGATGCATTTGCAGCAAAAGTTTTACCAAATGAAAAAGACGCAACTGTAGAATTATTAAAAGAAAAAATTGCAGATCAAATTAAATCTGAAAAGAAAGCAAAATACTATAATGAAGAGTTAAAACCTGCATTCCTTGAAGCACTTGTAGATAATATAAATATGGATCTTCCAGAAGCTGTATTAGAGCAAGAAATTAACAATTCTTTAAATAATGATTTAAGAGCATTAAGCGAAGAAGAATTTACAAAACTAAAAGATGATAAAGATGCTATTGAAAAAATGAGAGAAGATGCAAGACCAAGCGCAGTTGATAGTGTAAAAGCTACATTTATTGTTGATGCTTTAGCAAAAGCTCAAAATGTAGATGTAAGCGATCAAGAAGTTACTCAAGTACTATACTATGAAGCTATGCAAATGGGTCAAGATCCTCAAGCATTAATCAAACAATATCAAGAAAATGGATACCTACCTGCAATCAAAATGTCAATGATTGAAGATAGAGTTATTTCTAAACTTCTTGATTCAAAAGCAAAATAAGGTATAAAATGAGCTACATACCTTATGTTGTAGAAAAAAGTGGTCGAGGAGAGAGAAGTTATGATATCTACTCTCGATTGCTAAAAGATAGAATTATTATGCTAAGTGGTGAAATCAATGATGCAGTAGCATCTAGTATTGTTGCTCAACTTCTATTTTTAGAAGCAGAAGATCCGGATAAAGATATATATTTATATATCAATAGTCCAGGTGGAGTTATCACTTCAGGTATGAGTATTTATGATACTATGAATTATATTAAACCTGATATTTGTACTATTTGTATTGGTCAAGCTGCATCAATGGGTGCATTTTTACTTGCATGTGGAACAAAAGGTAAAAGATACTCTTTACCAAATAGTAGAATTATGATTCACCAACCATTAGGTGGTGCTCAAGGTCAAGCAACAGATATCCAAATCCAAGCACAAGAGATTCAAAGAATTAAAGATTCTTTAAACTCTATATTAGCTAATAAAACTGGTCAAGATATTCATATTATTGAAAAAGATACTGATAGAGATAATTTTATGAGTGCAACACAAGCTATGGAATATGGGCTTGTAGATGAAGTAATAGAGAGTCATAAATAATATGCTTAGAGAAGTTCTTGTATATCCAAATAAAATATTAAAGAAAAAATCAAAAGATGTTACATCTTTTGATCAAGAGCTTCACACATTGCTAGATGATATGAATGAAACAATGTTAGCTAGTAATGGTGTAGGACTTGCTGCCATTCAAGTTGGAGTTGATTTAAATGTATTAATTATAAATATACCAACTGAAGATGACACGCAACCTATTCAAAATCTAATCGAAGCAGTAAACCCTGTAATTACTCATAAAGATGGTGTTCAAGTTTTCACAGAAGGTTGTTTAAGTGTACCTGGAATTCATGAAGATGTAAAAAGAGCACAACATATCATTGTAGAATATTATGATAGATATGGCCAAAAACAAACTATGGAATGCGAAGACTTTATGGCAGTAGCTTGGCAACATGAAATGGAACACCTAACAGGTCATCTTTTTATAGAGAATTTTTCCATAACAAAACGAAAAAAGTTTGAAAAAGAGTGGAGAAAAACGCACTAGCGTAATTGATTGTTGTTATGAAAACAGTTAATTGTGCTACTTTAGAAATTCTTGATGCAATCCCTTGTAGTGTAGAAGCTACTTTTACAAAAGGATTGCCATCATTTAGCATAGTAGGCCTTGCTAATAACTCAATTCAAGAATCAAAAGATAGAGTAAAATCAGCCCTACTTGTAAATGAATTTAAATTTCCACCTTTAAAAATTACTATCAATCTATCACCTTCTGATATATCAAAAAGTGGAACTCATTTTGATTTAAGTATAGCACTTCAAATAGCTTTACATGATAAAAAAATAGACTTTGAAGATTTTTATATATTTGGTGAATTAGGACTAGATGGAACACTAAAAAATAGTAGTGGATTGTTTGCTATGATTTTATCTTTAGCTCAACAAAACAAGATTAAAAATATTTTAATCCCTAGTTGTGCTAAAGATATAATCAGTGTAATTCCAAATATAAATATATATTGTGTAAATAATCTTATTGAAGCCATTGAATTTTTCCAATCAAACAATAAAGAAGAATATAGAGTAAAAAATATATTATTTGATTTTCCATATATTCAAATCAACAATAAAAAATACTACTATGATACAAATTATGAACTAGACTTTGCTGAAGTCAAAGGTCAAACTATTGCAAAAAAAGCTGCACTTATTGCATGTACTGGAGATCATAATATTATATTTGAAGGGAATCCTGGCTCTGGTAAAAGTATGATAACTAAAAGAATGCAATATATTATGCCACCAATGAGCCTAGAAGAGATACTAGAAAAAGCGAAATTAGATTCAATTGAAAATGCACAACCTAAATTTACTCCACAAAGAGTATTTAGAAGCCCTCATCACTCAAGTACACGAGCTTCAGTATTTGGAGGAGGAAGCCATAAAGCAAAAATTGGAGAAATAGCACTTGCAAATAATGGTTTGCTTTTTTTTGATGAATTACCACACTTTTCAAAATCTATTTTAGAAGCTTTAAGAGAACCACTTGAAGACCATAAAATTTTAATCTCAAGAGTAAATACAAAAACAACATATCATACAAAATTTATGTTTGTAGGGGCTCAAAATCCCTGTCCTTGTGGAAATTTATTGAGTAAAAATAAAGAGTGTAGATGTAGTGATTTAGAGATACAAAGATATAAAAATAGATTGTCTGATCCATTTTTAGATAGAATAGATTTATATGTAGTGATGAATGAAGTATTAGCTCAAGACAAAGCTACAATAAACTCTAAAGAGATGCAAAAAATGGTTATAGATGCTTTTTCATTGCAAAAACAAAGAGGACAAACTAGTTTAAATGGAAAATTAGAAGATAAAGATATTAAAAAATATTGTATACTCGAGCCTGAAGCAGAAAATATTTTACAAAAGGCTATAAGCAATTTTTCTTTATCATTTAGAGCTATAAATAAAGTTTTAAAAGTAAGTAGAACAATTGCAGATTTAAACAATAGTAAAAATATAGATAAAACAGCTTTACTTGAAGCCTTAAGTTTTAGAAAGAGATAAACTATGCAAAATACACAATGTGATGAACAACTAGATAAAATAGAAAAAATAGGAATTGTAGTAAAACCCTCTTCTTTTGATTTAAAAGATATTTATTTAAATATAATAGATGATATTAATCACGCTGGATTTAAAATACAATATGAATCAAATAGTGCTAAAATAATAGGTACTAGTGGAATTGAATTTGATATTTTATGTCAAACTTGTGATATTATAATTTGTCTAGGTGGTGATGGTACACTTATATCTGTTTCAAGAAGAAGTTGTAAATATGATATTCCAATTCTAGGTGTAAATCTTGGAACTTTAGGATTTCTAACTGATATAATGCCAGATGAATTACCAAAATTCTTACAAAATTTAAAATCAAAAAAATACAGAATTGATTCAAGAATGATGATAGAAGCAAGTGCAAATCTAAATAGTTTTGTCGCTTTTAATGATTTTGTAATAACTAGAAAAAATATAAATGGAATTGTAAGAATAGATGCTAAAATTGATGGTAAACAATTTAATAGTTATCATGGTGATGGACTTATTATCTCTACTCCAACTGGTTCAACTGCTTATAATCTTAGCACTGGTGGACCAGTAGTTTACCCACTTACTGATGCATTTATAGTTACGCCTATATCTCCACATTCATTAACACAAAGACCACTTGTATTACCTGGAAATTTTGAAATTGAACTTAGTACTCCAGATAAAGAAGGAGCAGTAATTATTATGGATGGGCAAGATATATATAATATAGAACAAGATGAAATTATTAAAATCAAAGTAGCTCCACATAGAGCTAGATTATTACATAGAGTTGAGAGAAATTATTTTGAAGTATTAAATAAAAAACTTCATTGGGGACACTAAATGATTGAGAGTTTTTATCTAAAAAATTATCTCACATTTAAAGAGATCCAAATACAGTTTGATAAAGGATTAGTTGTATTTACAGGACCTAGTGGGGCTGGTAAATCAATACTTATGAAAGCAATACTTGCAACTTTAGGGTATGATGAAGCAAGGGCAACTCTTAGTGAAGTTATGTTTGAAAATTTTCCAATGGATATTGAACAATATGATATTCAAAAAGGTGATGATGTAGTTATCAAACAACTTAAAAAAGATAAAATAAGATATTTTATCAATAACCAAAATAGTTCAAAAAAATATATTCAAACTATTTCAAATCAAACTATAAGACATCTACATCATAAAGAAAATAGTGATTTTGATTCTATTACTTTACTAACTTATCTTGATAATATATCTATACAACAAAATAAAAACTATGAGCAAACTCTAAATATGTACAAAAATGATTTTAAAGAATTAACAAATATGCAAAATCAATTTAATAAATTAATTCAAGATGAAAAAGATTTAGAGCAATTAAAAGAGTTTACTATTTTTGAAATAGAAAAAATAGAAAAATTAGATCCCAAAATTGACGAGTATGAAGAGCTAAGTCTTATAAAAAAACAATTATCAAAAAAAGATAAAATAGAAGATGCTATATCAAATGCAAAAGAACTATTTAGAATAGCTCCTGCAGTATCTAGTGCATTAAATACTATAGAAGTTGATAGCTCATTTTTTGATGATTGTATAAATGAAGTAAATAATATCTTTGAATCATCAAGTGATTTTTTAGAAACACTAGAAGGTATAGATATTGAAGCCACACTAGATAGAATTGAAGATCTTTCAAAACTAATAAAAAGATTTGGTACGATAGAAGAAGCTTTAGAGTACAAAAAAGAAAAACAAAAAGAATTAGAATCATATGAAAATATATCATTTGAAAAAGCCATTTTAGAGAAAAATATTAAAAAACTAACTATTGAACTTGAAAAGCTAGCAAAACAGATTACAATTACTAGACAAGAAGCACTTAAAATTGCCCATAAAAAAATAAACTATTATTTAGAATTTTTATATCTAAGTAATGCAAAACTTACTTTACAAACAAGTTCTTTAAATAATATAGGTAGTGATGATATAAATTTTGAACTAAATGGCGTAAGCTTGGATACTATAAGTAGCGGAGAGTTTAATCGTTTAAGATTAGCTTTATTAGCAAGTATTAGTGAAATAGATCTAAATAGTGATGGTGGAATTTTATTTTTAGATGAGATTGATGCAAATCTGAGTGGTAAAGAATCTCAAAGTATTGCAAAAGTATTATTACAACTATCAAAATCATATCAAATATTTGCAATATCACATCAGCCACAATTAACTGCAAGTGCAAATAATCATTTTTTAGTAGAAAAAAGCCATAATATTTCAACGGTTAAAAAACTAAATAAAGATGAAAGAATTCTTGAAATCTCAAGAATGATAAGTGGTGAAAATATCACTGATGATGCAAAACAATTTGCTACAAATCTTATAAATCAATCATAAAAATTAAAAAAAAAGGGTTGCAAAATTGCAACCCCTTAAATATAATTATAAGTTAAAGCTAGTTATTAACAAGCAGCTTTTGCAGCTTCTAAAGCTTCTTCATAGTTTGGTTCTTCAGTAATTTCTGGAACAACTTGTTTATAAGTTACTTTTCCATCTTTACCAATTACAAAGATAACTCTTGCAGTGATACCAGCTAATGGTCCATCAGCTAAAAGTACACCATAAGCATTAGCGAAATCTTTATTTCTGAAATCTGAACATACTTTTAAGTTTTCGATTCCAGCAGCTCCACACCATCTAGCAGATGCAAATGGTAAATCCATAGAAACAGTGATAACTTCTACACCTTCAAGGTTTGCAGCTTCAGTGTTAAATCTTCTAGTTTCAGCATCACATACACCTGTATCTAATGATGGTACTGCAATTACTAATTGAACTTTACCTTCTCCACCGATTTGCTCATTTTGAAGCATTGGGTTACAGTTTACTACTGTTACTACTGGTGCTGTATCACCTACATTGATTTCGTTTCCTGCTAAGTTACATACTGTATCTTGTTTGAAAGTTACTGTTGCCATATTATTGGTCCTTTTTGTTTGTTTTAATTTTTGTAAGTGAATTGTAGTTTAATTAGGATAAATTTTGTCTTAATTTAAAAACTTAACAATTTTTATATAAGTTTGACTTAATTTTAAGCTGTTTACTTTTTGTTAATTTTTCATTAGTAGTGATTAATATTTTTGTATTATACTTCTCTTATCAGTAAATGAACCGCGAATAATTTTACTGTCAGACTATTCATTACTTCTTCAAATAAATTTAGGCATCTTTTTAAGATGCCTTTTTTTATATCTATATATTCAAGAGCTTTATCACTTCAACTATTAAAGCTGTACTAAAAAATGAGATAATAACACCATAACCAATAATAGATGAAGTTAATTTTTCATTAAATCCAGACATTGAAGCTAAAATACCTGCAGTTATCATAGGACCCATTGCACTTTCTAAAATAGATGTTTTAGCTATTAAACCATCAAAATTAAATATATATACAATACTTATTGCATAGATTGGGATTAGAATAAGCTTAGTAATCAAAGCAACAGCAAATGGTTTTATATCATGTTTTGGAATTCTTAATTGTAAACTAAATCCCACAGATATAAGTGCAACAGGTACCAAAGTATTTGCTAATTGAGATAATATTTTTATAGTATTATCATTAAATTGTACACCTAAAAATAAAAATGCGACAATTAAACTTACAAATGGAGGGAAATATATAATCTTTTTTATAATAGTATTAAGACTAAGTCTAGAAGATGATGAATATACTGCAACTATTATACTTCCATAAATACTAAGAGCTAAAAAACTACCAAGTTGGTCATATATCATTACATAAGGAAGTGCTTCTATTCCATAGTAGTAACTTACTATTGGAATACCCAAAAATGAAGTATTTCCCAATACTGCAACAAGCATAAGTGATGCTGTAGTTTGTTTGTTAAAATTAAATTTTTTAGAAAATATATATATTGTTATAAAACCCAAAGTAGTCATTGCCCATGATATAAAAAATGGAATGAATACATCTATATTTAATTCTATTTTAGGTACATAAAGCAATACCATCGCTGGTAATGAAACATATATAATAAATTTATTTAATACTGTTGGTGTTTGCGTTGGAAAGATATTAAATCTATTAAATAAATATCCCCCAAGCATCAAAGCAAGAATAAAAACAAAAGTTTCTATTTTTGATTCTTATTTATTAAATGAAGATGAAATGATACTTAAGAATTCATCTTTTGTTTTTTTCTCTTTTTTAAATATTCCTCTTAAAGCTGAAGTTACAGTAGTTGAACATATTTTTTCAACACCTCTCATCTCCATACACATATGTCTAGCATCTACAACAACAGCAACTCCAAGTGGAGAAATAGCATCATTTATAGCATCAGCAATTTGTTCTGTTAATTGCTCTTGTATTTGTAATCTTCTTGCAAATACATCTACTACTCTTGGAATTTTTGAAAGTCCTACAACTTTTCCATTTGGGATATATGCAACATGAACTTTCCCAATAATTGGAAGCATATGATGTTCACAAGTTGAATAAAATTCTATATCTTTTACTACTACCATTTCGTCATTACTACTCGTAAATAGAGCTGATTGAATAATCTGCTTAGCATCTTTTTCATATCCACTACACATAAACTCCCATGCTTTTTGTACTCTTAAGGGAGTTTTTATTAAGCCTTCTCTTTTAGGGTCTTCCCCTAAATGCTCTAACATATTTACTACTGATTGCTCAAAATTCATTTTATTATAACCTTTTTATACATTGATATTACATCACTTTATTCATATCCCACATAGGGATAAATATTGCCAACATCATCCATACTATTAGTAATGCAATTACTATTAAAAATAATGGTTCAATTAATCTTATTGCTTTTTTTAATTTTCTATCATATTGTATTTGATATATGTACACAATTTTATCTAAAACAAGCTCAAATTGATTACTACTATGACCTATTGTTATTAATTTTTTAATAATTTCATCAAATAATTCAATATTATCAAAAATACTTTGAATCGATTTACCTTGTAAAATATTATCTTCTATACTTTTAAAAACTATTTTTAAATAACTATTTTGTATCACTGTTATACTCAAATGTATTGATTCTTGAAATGTATATTTTTGTTTTAACAATGATTTTAAGGTCAAAAATATAATTAGTAAATTTGACAACAATATTAATCTTGAAATTATAGGTACTTTTGTCAATAGAAATTTATCAAATTTTTGTTTAAAACTTTCAAACTTTTTATAACTAAAATATAAAATTAGCAAATAAGATAATAATATGATTAAAAAATATATTGAAAAGTCATTTAATATCTGTTTTACTTCCAATAATATTTTTGTCATTAATGGTAAGTTATTACCATACTGGGCAAATAATGGTTCAAATTGTGGTACAACATAACCAAAAATAACACCCAAAGAGATAAAAAATGTAATACTTAGTAATATAGGATAACTAAGCATCTCAATATAACTTTTTTTGGTTTGTTCTTGTTTTTCTAAAATATCAACAATAATTTGAATAGATTCTTTAATATTACCATTCTTTTGTCCTAAAGATAGAAAGGATATACTCAATTCTCCTAAATATTTTTTATATTTTTCTAACTCATTTTCCAATAATCTACCCTGCTGTAAACATCGTCTTATAGAATTTAATATTTCAAATTTTATTTTTGATTTTTCACTTTTTATTAATAAATCAAGGGTATCTATAAATGAAATATTAGCATTAAGCATCATATTTATTTGTGAAAACATTTGCAGTATATCTTCACGTGAAGTATGACTATATATTTTAAAATATGAATTTAAATCTTTAATTTGTTTGATTTTTATAATATCATATTCAAATTCATTTAATTCATTTTCATAAATAGTTTTTTTACAGATTTTATCATTATTTAAATATCTTATTTTATATTTATTCATATCTTTTTACATACATTATTTAATTCATCAAATGTAGTTTGGCCTAATTCTATTTTCTGCTTACCATCTTCATATAAAGTTTTAAAACCTTTTTGTCTAATATGATTATAAATCTCTTGAGCATTGTAGTTTAATCTAATATTTTGTTTAATATATTGATCATTAACAAGAGTTTCACATATCATAAGCCTTGATTCATATCCACTTAAATTACAATTAGGACATCCCATTGCTTTGTAATAATCTAGTTCAATTTTTTTGCAGTTATCACATAATTTTCTTACTAATCTTTGAGAAATTATCATATTTAATGTAGAAGCTATCAAATATGGTATAGCTTCAAGGTCTAATAATCTATCAATTGTACTTATTGCATCATTTGTATGTAAAGTTGCTAATACCAAATGCCCTGTAAGTGCAGCTTGTAATGCTATATGAAGTGTTTGAGCATCCCTAATCTCTCCAATCATAATCACATCTGGATCCTGTCTTAATATATCTTTTAAAGCTTTTTCATAAGTCAATCCAATATCATTATTTATACTTATTTGACACACTTTTGATATTTGGTATTCAACTGGTTCTTCTAGTGTAATTATCTTCTTATGACCATCATTTATATGTTTTAACATTGCATATAATGTTGTAGTTTTTCCACTTCCAGTTGGTCCAGTTACAAGAACTAATCCTTGATTTTGATTTATTGCATTTAATATATTATTGTAATTATTTTCATTTAATCCAAGTTTGTCCAATTTTGTTGTTATTGAGTTTGAGTTTAAAATCCTAATTACTATAGATTCTCCATCAATTATTGGCATAATAGAAACTCTAAAATCAAAATTCTGACCTTTGATATCTTTTGAAAATCTTCCATTTTGCGGAAGCCTTTTCATTGATATATCTAAATTTGCAATAATTTTAATAATGGCACTTACTATTGGATACAAACCAAAACCAAATTTTAATATTTGTACCAAATATCCATCAATTCGATATCTTACAACTAAGCCATCAGTTACAGTTTCAATATGAATATCACTACTTTTTTTGATTATTGCAAGATCAATTAATTCATTAAAAAAACTATTTACATCTACAGTATTAAATTTTTCTTGTTTAAATAAATTTTGAACTAATTTATATATATTTATTTTTAATTCAATATCATTTAATACAAATAATATTTCTTCTTTAGAAAATACTTTAATTTTTATAGGCAAATTAAATATATTTTTCATCCAAGTCAAGTCTATATCTTTTTTATATACCCCAACAATTATATAAAACTCATCTTTTTGCAAAGGTACCACTAGAGTTTTTTTTAAATCATCAATATTAAATTGTTCTATTAAATCATATTGTATTAACTCATCTGTAATATTACTCATTAAAAACCTTTAAAATTAATTTCTTAGAACTTTTTTGAAGTATTACACTTGCATTTTTAATATCAATTATTTTATATCCAAATAATAAATCACCTTTTAATAAAATTTTGCCATTTATATATGCAATATCACCTACTATAGCAGTTAAATTAAATCTTATGTTTTCTTTTTTATTATTAAACGGATTATCTAAAATCTTACCAATACTAGTATTTTTAAAAATATTGATTTTTTTACCAAATTGAAATACTACATTAGTATCAAGAGTATCATTATCTTTTAATATCTTAAAAGTAATAGATTTAAATTGTATAAGTTTAGATAAATTTTCACAATCATATAAAAATCTGATATTATTTTCATACTTACTAAAATAATTTATTTTTATCTCACCATCTAAATGTGATATTTTTCTAATCTTAATACTATTTTGAAAAGCAAGATTTTCTATATCTTTTAAAATATCAATACTGGTGGTTGTATTTAACATATTTTTATAAATTTTTATTTGATTAGTGTACTTATCTAATTTTATATTGTTTCTATTTTCTATATTAAATATATAATTTATTCCAAAATATAAAAAAATTATTACAATTAGTGGTAATATATAATTAAGAGTTTTTTTAAAAAGTATCAAATACAACCCTTGCATTAAATACTTTTTTATTATCATCAAATAAAATATATTTTAGCTCTATATTTAAATATTTTAACCTATCTACTAATTTATATATATTTTGTTTTTTATTAGTTGAAACTTCTAAACTCACTTTATTAGTATCAATCTTTGCTTCAACTATTTTAATATTATTATGTGCAACTATTGAAAAATAGTTTTTTATTTTTGGAATTAATGCTAATTTATTAGTATTATATTTAATAAACTTTTCATAATTTACTATATGGTTATTAATAAATTTAGCTTCATTTTTACTATGTAAATATTTATATATAGCATATCCACCAACTATTAGACACAATACAACAATATAAACTTTATAATATATATTTTGCATAAAAACTGAACTATTTTTATTAAGCCAATTAAGAGGTTTTATATTATGAAAATCTTTTTGAATCTTAGAATATTGTTCATCACTAATAATCTGTAAATTTAAAATATCAATTTTAAATATATGTTCAACATATTGCTTTATATCATTATGATTTTGAGTTTTATCAATAGATTTACAATATATTAAGTTTTTTTTATAAAATAATACAAAAAAACTAGAAACTATAAAAAGTGTATATGAAGATAAAGTTTCTTTATATAAAGTAGCAAGTAATTGTGGTTCTATAACAATATTAGTGTTTAAAGATTTAATTGCAAGGATACTGTAAAGTTTGGATTTTTCATGATAGAATATATGGATTAAATTATAATTTGATATATTTAAATTAGCAGAAACAAAATCATATATATAATCTTGCTTTATCTTCTGCTTTACTGATATAGTATCACAAAAGATTTTATCAAAACTAATAAATCTTCTTATTTTTTTATCCATAAGAAGATTATATTAGAAAAAATATTATTTTTATCTTAATAAAAACTATAAAATATTATATCCCATATCTTTTAAATCTTTTTTATTTTTTGTCCAGCCTTTTTTCACTACAACAAAAAGTTCCAGAAATACTTTTTTACCACTAAGTTTTTCTATTTTTTCTCTTGCTACTTTACCAACTCTTTTAATTGTAGTAGCTTTTTTACCTATAATCATCCCTTTTTGAGTCGATTTTTCAACTACTATTTTAGCTTTGATTACATCTATATTTGGTTTTTCTTCAATACTTTGAATTACCACATCAGTCTCATAAGGTATCTCATCACTAAGATTTTCAAATATAGATTCTCGTATAAACTCTTTATATATATCTCTTAAATGATCAGTTGTAAGAATTTCAGGATCAAATAAATAAGGATGAGTAGGAAGATATTTTACAACCTGATCTAGTACATCTGCTTGTTTTGTCCCTTTTTGAATAGATACAGGAACCATAGTTAAGAATTTATCATTAAACTGTTCATATTCTTGCATTTTTGAATAAAGCTCTTTTTTTGATATAAAATCAGTTTTTGTAAGCAATAAAATATGAGGTGTATTCTTTTTATTTTTTTCTAAAAAATCTTTATAGTGCTTAATTTTATCTGTAACTGGTGCTAAAAATAAAATCAAATCACAATCACCCATAGCTTTTAGTGCTTCATCAAGCATAAATTGATTTATTAATTTCTCTTTTTCATGAAGACCTGGAGTATCTACAAATACTACTTGATCATCATTATGCATCACAATTATATTTGATCTTTTTCTTGTAGCATTGGCTTTGTGTGACACCATTGCTATTTTTTCACCAACAAGCCAGTTTAAAAGCGAACTCTTACCTGCATTTGGTCTACCAATTACTGAAACAAAACCACATTTTGAATTTTCTACATTTTTTAACATCTACAGTCCATATACACCAAATTCTCTTGGCTCTTTTGATTCAAAAGTATACCCTAATATTTTAGTAATTTTTGAATGAAGTAAAACTCTATTTACATTTGGTGCCACTTTCCCATACGCTGCATCTCCTATTATTGGATAACCTAAAGCTGCTAAGTGTACTCTAATTTGATGAGTCCTACCAGTATCTATTACAACTTTTACTTTACTTTTATTACCCTCAACTAGCATAGGATAAAGATGAGTTGTTGCAGGTTTCCCTTTTTTTCTATCAAGTTTACTTCTTGCAGTTTTACCTTTTATAGTTAAAATTGGTATATCAATTGTTTGCTCTTCAATTACTTTACCCTCAACAATAGCAACATACTCTTTATATACATTATTTTTTGCAAATTCACTAATCGCCTTATTTCTAAAATCTTCATTTTTAGCAAATAGCATTACTCCACTTGTTTCTTTATCTAATCTATTTAATAAAATTGCATGAGGAAATTTCTTTTCAATTTCTGCAGTATTCATATGTGCTGGTTTATCAACTGCTATTACATCATTATCTTGAAATATGATTTTTATTGGGGCAAGAGCTTTTACAGTAAATGTTGTATCTGCTGGTATTTCACCTCTTGCTATTGTAATTTTTCTACCACGAGCTGTAACCAACCCTTTATCTATAAGCTCTTTTGCTTTTGAATTAGAGATTCCCTCTTGTAATGCTAAAAGTTTATATGCTTTTTCACTTGACATTTATTTGTCCTTTTTTTTAATATTATATCGATTTATTACTTCAATAATTGGCGCTATATTACCAACTTGAACCAAAGAACTTTTTTTCATTTTATCGATCTGTTCTAATGTTTGTTTTAATTGATTATTATCAATTAAAGTATAATTTTTTACACACTCAAAAAGTGCTTTTTGATTAAATATATTTTTTCCACTTATTAATTTAGTATTAAAATAAGCAGGCTCAATTGGATTGTGTCCACCTATATTTTCAAATGCTCCACCAAGTATAACAACATCACTTATTGCAAAAATATTAATTAATTCACCCATACAATCTATAAGTATAATATCACTATCAAAATCTTCTTTTTGTGAATATCTATGATAAGTCAAATTATACTTTATAGCATATGACTCTATCATACTAGAGACTGCTTCAAATCTTTCTGGATGTCTTGGTACTATTACAAGTGTTCCAAACTCTTTTTGATATGCATCTAATATCAATTGTTCTTCATTTTCATGAGTACTAGCTGCAGTTATAACCATCTTATTTGGTTTTATTAACTCTTTTGTCACTTTTGGTAGATTTGCTAATTTTATATTTCCTACTACTTCAATATTTTTAGCCCCAAGTAGTTCCAATCGCTCTTTATCAATTTGACTTTGAGCAAATACATAATCAATATTGATAAATATTTTTTTATAAAACCACGCAAACTTTTTATATGAATCAAATGATTTATCTGAAATCCTTGCATTTATTAGCATAGTTGGTGTATTTCTCACCTTTGCAATTAAAAACAACATATACCAAAGTTCTGCTTCCATAACTACCAATATTTTTTGTTTTGTAATCCAAAATGGTAAAAACAATTCATAAGGTAAGTATCTTACATTTTGAGTTAATTTTTTAGCTTCTTCATATCCTGTATTTGTATTTACAGTTAAATTCACATTTTCAAATTGATTTACAAGAGGTACTATAGATTTTGTTTCACCCATAGAACATGTATGAAACCATACATATGACTCTTTAAATTTAGGATTGTTTTTTAGAAAAAATCTTGCAGGAATTGCAACTTTATACTTTTTTGATCTTGCTTTATAAAATAAGTAAGGTAGCGCCAATACCCAAAGTATTAACGCTAAAAGAAAATAAAAAACTGAAAAAAGGTTCACTTTTTATGCTTGAGCAGTCTCTTCTTCTTTATAAAGGATTCTACCACAATGTGGACAAGTTACAATCTCTTCAGATCTAATTACTTCAGAATATGTTTTATCATTTATTTTCATAAAACAACCATAACATGCTTGTTTTCGTACAGGCACAACTGCTGTATCTTTTGCCCATCTTTTAATTTTTTCATAAAATATTGAAATTTTATTATCTATTTTAGGTACAAGTTCAGCTCTTGCTTCTGATACTTCTGCTCTTTGCTTATTGAAATTTTCAATATTTTTATTAGTTAAAGCTTGCATTTCATTTATATCTTCTTGCTCTTGTGCTAATTTTTCTTTAGCTTCAGCAAGTTCAGCTTCTTTTGTTTCTACAATAGCATCAAGTCTAGCAATCTCTTCATTTGCAAATGAAATTTGTTCTTTTGCAATTTCTTCTTCAAGCTGAAGTGCTTTTAACTCTTTTTCACTAGTAATTGAAGAATTCTTTTTAGCAATATCATTAAGCTTATCTTTTAATTCAGCTAAATGTATATCATTTTTCATTCTTTTTGATTTTGCATCATCTATTACTCTATATGCATCATCAATTTGAGCTTGTAACTCATTTGCAGTTTGCATAAAAGTTTCTAATTTTTCTTTTTCTTGTGCAATCATTGGTTCAAATGAACTAATTTGTTTATCGTAATCATTTAGTTGTACAAGTTGTTTTAAATATATATTCAATATTTTTCCTTTTATTTATAGTTGAATGGGTTTTTTGAATCTGATATTATACCTTTTATTTGATTTTTTTTCAAATATTTTTCAAGAAGTCCCATCATTAGGCTTGTGAAGTGCTGTTCACTTTCATAGTGTCCTATATCAATTAAGCTAATATCTCTACTTTTAGCTTCCATAGCATCATGATATTTTATATCACCAGTCAAAAAACAATCTGCATCAATTTCATTTATTAATGACATTCCAGACCCAGTTGTTAATGAAACTTTTTTTATATAATCTTTTGTTTGTGTAGTTTTTAAAATAGATAAATTTAATTTATCTTTTATATATTGTTCAAACATCTCAAAACTCATATTTACATCTGCACTACATACAAAATCTTCACAAACTACATTTTTAAATCCTAAAATTTGTGTAGCTACAAAATAATTTAAATGAGATTTATCAATATTTGTATGCATACTGATAAGTGCAATATCTTTTTTAATTAAAATTTTTAATAGTTTTGTTGAGTATGAATCAAAATTTATTTTAGATAATGGAGAAAATATAAGTGGATGATGTGTAACAATTAAAGAATTAGGCGCAACCTCGTCCAACAATTTTTCATCTAAATCCAAGCTAATTATTATATTTGTAAATTCTTGCTCAAAAGAGCCTACAATTAAACCACTATTATCCCATTTTTCTTGAGTATCAAAAGGACTTATAGTATCTAAATAATCATATATCTGCTTTATTTTCAATTTTATTTTACTCTTTCTAATCGTTCTTGTTCTTGCTCTTTGTACATCACTGCACATCCACCAGAAAGCTCTCTAATTCTTAAGATATAGTTTTGTCTTTGAGTTACTGATATAGCTTTTCTTGCATCAAGTATATTAAAACAATAACTTGCCAACATACATTGATCATAAGCAGGAAGTGGAAGTTTTGCCTCAAGAGCTTTTTTACACTCATCAAACGCATCATCAAAATGTCTAAATAACATCTCAGTTGAAGCTACCTCAAAATTGTATTTTGAAAACTCATATTCACTTTCCATATGAATATCTTTGTATGTTGTAACACCATGTTCATTTTCATTCCAAACAATATCAAAAATATTATCAACACCTTGCAAGTACATAGCAAGTCTTTCCGTACCATATGTTATTTCAACTGCAACTGGGTCACAAGGTAATCCTCCAACTTGTTGGAAATATGTAAATTGAGTCACTTCCATACCATCAAGCCAAACTTCCCATCCAAGTCCCCATGCTCCTAGAGTTGGCGATTCCCAATTATCTTCTACAAATCTAATATCATGTTTGCTTAAATCTAGTCCCAAATACTCTAAAGATTTTAAATACAAATCTTGAATATTATCTGGAGATGGTTTAATCAATGCTTGAAATTGATAATATGAACCTAGTCTATTTGGATTTTCTCCATATCTTCCATCTGTTGGTCTTCTACTTGGAGCTACATATGCTACACTCCAAGGTTTAGAGTCCAAAGATCTTAAAAGTGTTGCAGGATGGAAAGTACCTGCACCACTTGGGATATCATAAGGTTGTACTATATTACATCCTTGATCTGCCCAATACTGCTGAAGTTTTAAAAGTAATTGACTAAAAGTAATCATACTATATAATTACCTCTATCTCTTTACTATCACTCTCTACAGCTTTTTCTTTTACTACTCTATCTTCTTTTAATTTTACTGCTAATTCTTTATCTGTTATTGCTAGAACTTGCATTGCTAAATATGCTGCATTGATTGCCCCAGCTTTTCCAAGAGCAACAGTAGCTACAGGCATACCTGAAGGCATTTGTACTGTACTAAGCATAGCATCCATACCATCCATAGCTCCACCTTTCATAGGTACACCAATAACTGGTTTAGTTGTCGTTGCAGCAACTGCACCAGCAAGATGAGCAGCCATACCAGCTGCAGCTATAAATACTTGAGAACCTTTCTTTTCAGCTTCTTGGATATAATCCTTAGTTCTTTGAGGTGATCTATGAGCTGAAGAGATAATCATCTCATACTTTACTCCAAATTTTTCTAAAGTATCAGAACAATTTTTCATCACTTCATAATCTGATTTACTACCCATAATTATTGAAACAAAATTCATTTTTAGCCTTTTAATTTATATTATATCTTGCGATTGTATCTAAATAGTTGTTAAAATCTTTTTAACTTTTAATTCTTTCCAACCTTCATATTGATATAAACTTAAAGTATCATTTTCATAAATAAAATTACTAAGATTTTTTGTTTTGTCTTCTATCTTAATAGCTTTGGTTTGTATATAATATTTTATTCTTTTGTCAGGATCTATATTTGTAAATATTACAACTGTAGGTATTGCAAAAGCATCACTTATATGATAAGTAGCAGTATCTACAGTTATTATTGCATCCATTTGAGATATTATATATACAAAATCACTATAATTTTTTGAGTATTTAAAAAGATTTAGATAATTATCATCTTTTACTTTTTCAATATTTAATGCAGTTACAACCATATAATCTTTAGCTTTTAATATTAATTCTTGTAACATATTTTTTGATAAATCACTTGGCATACTTCTATACAATACTGAACTATATGGATGAAAAAGCAATAGTTTTGATTTTAATTTTGCATCTTGTATTGCATCTTTTAGTTCTTGTTTTGGTTTATAAGTACCTAAGTTTATCTCATTATATTTTTGATTATTAGGTATTCTTTTATAATCAATTCCAAATTTATATAAATATGCATCAGTAAAATTAAACTCTTGTGCATAAGTTGTTTCATTGAAAGAACCCATATCTATATAAAAATCATATGTACATAACTTTTTTACACTTATACCTAGTGGCAAAATAGAATTTATAAAATTGTAATTTTTAAATATCTCTTTATCTCTTGAATAATATTGATTTTGTGAGGCATTAATATACAAATCAATTTTAACTGTTCTAAATTTATTTTGTAAAGTTTTATACAATATTCTTAAAGCCGTAGCCCCACAAATCATCTGACCAATAGTAGAACTTAAGCTACCAATTATAGCAATAGTTATATCTTTTTTATTTGTATTTAATTGGGTATTTATATCTACAAACTGTTGATCTAAATAAAAATCTACATAATCTTTTTGTTTTGTTCTAAAATAGTATTCATTATTACTTACGATTCCTAAAGGCTTTGGAAAATCTTTTAGTGCTTTAATCTTTTTTTCTTGTATAATTTTAGTTTGATAACTTTCACCTACACTTTTAAATACTGTTTTCATAGTTTCAAAATCATCATAAGTAGAACAATAAGTAGTATTATATTTTTCTTCAATATTTTTTTTATTTACTACATATTTTACCAAAGATTTATCTGTAAGTTTTATATTTATATTTTGAGTTACAGTAAAAAATATCATGCACGCTGCCCTTATTAAAACTTATATTATAAACAAATTGTACACTATTATTGATTTAAAATTAGATATAATACGAAAATTTTATACATACAGGATACTTTTTGAACTACAAACAATATTTATCAGGACTTAGTGTTAGTTTAATAATTGCTGGTATTGCATTGATTATTGCACCATTTTTACCTATTGGATCAGTTGTAATAGCTATTTTAGTTGGTATTTTAGTTGGAAATTTTATAAAACTACCTTCTCATACAACTACTGGTATTACATTTGCAGAGAAATCAATACTATCTTTTGCTATTGCACTTATGGGAATAAATTTAGATTTTTCAATACTAGTTCAGCTTGGTTTTAAAACTCTTATTTTAATAACATTGGGGATGGTTATAACTATTTATAGTGCCGTATTATTAGGGAAAATTTTTAAAATAGATACGAAATTAGCACTTTTATTAGGTATAGGAAGTGGTGTATGTGGAAGTAGTGCAATAGGTGCTGCTGCACCTATAATAAAACCAAATAAAGATTTTATAGCTCTTAGTGTAGCAATAGTGAATCTACTTGGAACTATTGGAATATTTTTGGTTCCATTTATTGCTTATAGTATCGGACTTAATGATATAGATTCAGGTATTTTAGTAGGAAACACACTTCAAGCAGTTGGTCAAGTAACTGCTGGGGGATTTGCAATCAGTGATAGTGCAGGTATTAGTGCAACTACAGTAAAAATGGGGAGAGTATTACTTCTTACTCCTCTTATATTTATTTTAATTTATATATTTCATAGCAAAAGTGAAGATACAACAACCAAAGCAAAAGTTCCACTATTTATTATATTTTTTATTCTATTTTCACTTATTAGCTCTTTTTCACTTGTAAATGAACAAATCAAAAATATTATCTCTACGACATCTCATCTAAGCCTTGTAATTGCCATGAGTGCTATTGGATTGAAAATTCATTTTAATGCTATAAAAAATGATGGTAAAGTAGCTTTAAAAATAGCTACTTTAGTTTTTGCAATACAAATTATATTTAGTTTGGGATTTTTACTTATTTTTTAACTTATCTCTTGGGATAAACTCCAACACTGTAGCATTGATACAAAATCTTTCTTTCCCATCTGCTCTTGGAAATACATGCCCTAAGTGTATCCCACTTTTTTTGGCAATCACTTCAATTCTGTGCATACCAAATCTAAAGTCATCTTTTCGTATAACTGATCCATCAACAGCTTTATAAAAACTAAGCCAACCACTATGTGAATTAAATCTATCATTTGTATCAAATAGTGGCTCACCTGATAGTTTATCTACAAATACCCCATCAGGTGTATTTTTAAATATATCATACTGTTTACAAAATCTTCCATCCGTGCCTTCATTGAATGCTACATTATAAGCTTCAGAATTTTTTCCAAGTTTAAACTCTCCAAGTACTTTATAGAAAGCTTTTTTATCCATATATCCAGTATATGAAAATTGTTCAATACCATCTTTAATAAATAAAATTGTGGGGGTTCCTTGAATTTTAGTTTTTAGTTTAAAGCCTTTTAATCTATTTTGATTAGCAGTTCTTAAAGACATAGTTCCTTTATATGATGAAGTTACATCTTTTTCAAACTTCTCACAGTATGGACAAAATGGAGCATCAACTACAATAATTTCTTTCCCACCAAGAGGTTTGATATATGCTATATTTTTAATCTCTTTTTTAAACTTTACACCAGTTGAGTGATTTGGACAATATCCATTTGGATTTTCTTGCAGATAATCTTGATGATACTTTTCTGCATCATAAAACTTTTTTAATGGCAAAATCTCTGTAGTAATTTTCCCATACCCTGCTTTACTTAAAAGTTTTTGATAGATTTTTTTTGTTTCATAAGCTATTGTTTTTTGAGTGTCATTTGTATAAAACAAAGCACTTCGATAGTTATTGCCCCTATCATTACCTTGTCTATTTCCTTGAGTTGGATCATGTAATTCCCAAAAATCTTTTATTAAATCTTTTGCAGTTATTTTTTCATTGTCAAATACAACTTTTACAGATTCTGTATAGTTTACAATCCCTTTGGGTGCATCTCTATAAGCTAATATCTTACCATATGTTGGATTTTCATAGTTTCCTCCAGCATATCCTGAAGTAGCACTAATCACACCTAAAGTATTATCAAAATGTTTTTCAACACCCCAAAAACAACCTGCTGCAAACACTAT
>CAZAOJ010000018.1:0-37212 GCA_964486745.1 uncultured Arcobacteraceae bacterium | reverse complement strand
CATGATTTTGATATGTATAAGTAGTATTTGAAACTTCTATTGTACCATTCATTGATGTAACTATTTTATGTGTCATATGTAACCCAATACCAGTACCTTGGGATTTATGTTTTGTCGTAAAATAAGGCTCAAATACATGTGAAATATTATCATGAGATATACCTCCTGCATTATCTTTAAATTCAATAATAATTAAATCATTTTGTGTATACAATGATATAAAAATTAATTTATCAAATATATCTAAATCCTTTAAGGCATCTTTAGAATTATTAAATATGTTAATAAAACATTGGGTTAATTCATTTTCATAGCCTTCAAATTTAATATTTGATTGAAAATTACTAATAATTTGTAAATTATCACTTTGAATCCATGAGGAGTTTAATTCTAAAAATATATTCATAGTCTTTTTTAAATCAAAAACTGATTTATCTCTATCATGCTTAATAAAATTTCTAAAATCATCAATAGTTTGTGATAAATATTGAACATTATCAGTAATTATATCCATATTCTTTTCTAGTCTTTCATCATTAAGAGTACCATTTTCATTTTGTAAAACTGTACTCGTAGCCAATGTTGATACTATAGATAATGGCTGTCTCCACTGATGTGCAATATTTCCTATCATCTCTCCCATTGAAGCCAATTTTGACTGTTCAAATAATACTTTGTCTTTTTTTCTCAAATCATCTATAGATTCTTTAACTTTTTGTTCTAAATTTATATTTAATTTTTCAATCTTTTTTCTAGATTCATCTTTAATTTTATCAAGTTCTTTTTGTGCGTATATATAAAACTACTAAATTTAATATGCTCCATACAATTAAATGAGTATATGGAACAGCATCTTTTAATAAATATACAAATAAAATAGGTACAATTATATTAACGACAACGGCTGCTTGAATCATTGATCCCGTTAACATTTTAATTAATTTAGAAGGATAATTATCAAATAAATATTTTTTAACCATAAATTTATCTTATTTGTCCACTTCCATAAACTTTAAATTTATATGTAGTTAAATCATTTATACCCATTGGCCCACGAGCATGAAGTTTATTTGTCGAGATTCCAACTTCTGCACCAAATCCAAACGCTGCTCCATCAGTAAACCTTGTGCTAGCATTTGCATATACACATGCCGCATCTACTTGATCTAAAAATTTATTTACTGTTGTATAATCTTCTGAAATAATACATTCACTGTGTCCTGAACCATATATTGAGATATGGTCAATAGCTTCATCTACATCTTTTACAATTTTTATAGATAACTCATTTGCTAAATATTCTGTATCATAGTCATTTTCATTTATAGGATCAATTCCAAGTAATTTTACAGTTTGTTCACATCCTCTCATAATAGTATTTTCTACTTCAAAAGCTTCATGTAATGCTGGTAATAAAATATTTGCAATATTAGCATGCACAAGCAAAGTCTCCATAGCATTACAAACGCCTGGTCTTTGACATTTTGCATTTAAACTAATTTGTATAGCCATATGAGGATCTGCATTTTTATCTATAAAAGTATGACATAGACCTTTATCATGCTTAACAACTGGAACACTAGCATTTGCACATACATATTGAATTAATGCTTCGCCTCCTCGAGGAATAATCAAATCAACATACTCATCTTGAGTAATAAGATTTGCAACACCCTCTCTGCTACTATCAGGCAATAAAGAGATACACTCTTTTGGTAAATTATTTTTTACTAATACCTCTTGCAATACATCTGCAATAATTTGATTACTATGTTGAGCTTCTTTACCACCTTTTAGTACACATACATTTCCACTTTTAAAACAAAGTGCAGCAGTGTCACTGGTAACATTTGGACGACTTTCATAAATAATACCAATCACACCAATTGGTATACTAACTTTTTGAATATTAAGCCCTTGTTCTGTTACCCATCCATCAAGAATTCTTCCAACGGGTTCTTTAAGTGCTGCAATCTCATGTATTGCATCACTCATTGCTTTTATCCTATCATCATTTAAAAGTAACCTATCCATTAAGGAACTACTTAAACCATTTTGTTGACCATTTAATATATCTTTTTGATTTTGTCTGATTATATCATTGCATCTATCAATTAAGGCATCTGCCATTTGATGAAGAACTGAATTTTTTATTTCTCCACTTAAATTAGCAACTATTCTACTCGAACTTTTTGCCTGTTTTAAAAATTGTTCCATTATCTTCTCCATAAGATTTTTAATAATTTTAATTAAATATATTATACATAAAAATAGATGTTTATCTATTTAAAGTAATAGATTGAGTTACATAAGAATTAGTTATTATATAAAAGTAAGCAATTTTAATCTTTTAGAAGATCTTTTAAACTATCTTTTGGGTTTTTTCCTTCTAAAATAAGATGTACTTCATTTGCAATAGGGGTATATATATCATTATTTCTACTTAAAAGTTGTATAGCTTTTGCAGTTGGAATGCCTTCTGCTACTTCCCCTAAATCATTTAATATTTGTTCTAAACTTTGGTTTTTAGCTAAACCAAGCCCTACTCTAAAATTTCGGCTCATAGTACTACTAGCAGTTAAAAATAGATCTCCAGCCCCACTTAATCCTACAAAAGTTTCATCTTTTGCACCAAAATGTTTCCCAAACCGTTTCATCTCCACTAAACCTCTTGCAATAAGACTAGCTCTTGCATTATTACCAAGTCTTAATCCATCGCAAATACCACTTGCTATTGCTAATACATTTTTATATGCTCCAGCAATCTCTGCACCTATTACATCACTACTGTAATATGTTTTTATAAATTTTGGGAAAAATTTACTAAAATCATGATAGAACTTCTCATTTGTACTATTTATAACTAAAGCAGTTGGTAAACCTTGTATAACTTCAGCTGCGAAAGATGGTCCAGAAATAAACCCTAGATTTTCACTTGGAACATACTGTTCATATATATCTTGTAAAAAAAGACCCGTACTAGCCTCAATACCTTTTGAGGCTACAAGAATTTTTTGCCCATTATAAACAAAATTTTCTTCAAGCCAAGATCTAATACTTTGAGCAGGTATTGCTATAACTAAATATTCACATTTTAAAGCATCTTCTAAAGAACAAAAATTTACTATATCTTTTTTAGTTCTTGAAGTTATAGCTGTATTTTGAACACAGTTTAAAGCAAAATGTAATGCCTGTCCCCATTTACCTGCCCCAATTACAGCTATATTTGACATATTGTATCCTCTATGCTAATCGTTGTTTTAGTAGTTCATTTACTTTTTGAGGGTTTGCACTACCCTTACTAGCTTTCATAACTTGTCCTACAAAAAATCCAAATATTTTTTGCTTACCAGCTTTATATTCATCAATTTTATCTTGATTTGAAGCTAAAATTCCATCAATAATCTCTAAAATAGCTCCATCATCACTTACTTGCTTAAGTCCAAGTTTTTCAATAACATCATCGATACTAGCTTCATTTTCCATAAGATAATCAAGCACCTCTTTAGCAGCTTTTCCAGAAATTGTACCATCTTCAATTTTACTTACAACAGTACCTAGAGTTTTCGCACTTACAGGTGAAGTTTCAAGAGTGATACCATCTTTTAATCTTCCAAGTAACTCAACAGTTAGCCATGTAACAGCATTTTTACCACTAATACCAACTTCTAACATTGATTCAAAATAGTGTGCCATCTCTAAAGATGCAGTAATTATACTTGCATCTATTGGTTTAATTTGGTATTGAGATATAAATCTATTTTTTTTCTCATCTGGAAGTTCCGGAATTTTTGTATATTTATCCATCATCTCATCAGTTATAATTACAGGTAAAAGGTCTGGATCTGGGAAATATCTATAATCTGCAGCATCCTCTTTACCTCTCATAGATCTAGTTTCCCCTGCTTCTGGATCAAAAAGTCTTGTTTCTTGAACAACCTCTTGTTCATAAACTCCATCTTCCCAGGCTTCTATTTGTCTTTGAACTTCATATGCAATAGCTTTTTCTATAAACTTAAATGAATTCATATTTTTAATTTCACATCTAGTATATAATTTATCCTCACCTTTTGGTCTAATAGATACATTTACATCACATCTAAAAGATCCCTCTTGCATATTAGCATCACTAATACCAATATATCTTACGATACTATGTAATTTTTTAAGGTATAAAATTGCCTCTTGCGCACTTCTCATATCTGGTTCACTAACTATTTCTAATAATGGTGTACCAGAACGATTTAAATCAACTTTTGAATAATTTGCATCATGGATATTTTTTCCAGCATCTGTTTCTAAATGAGCTCTTGTTACCCCTATAGTTTTTTGTGTTCCATCTTCAAAATCTATTATAAGCTCACCTAGTCCAACAACAGGTACTTCAAATTGAGATATTTGATATCCACTTGGTAAATCGGGATAAAAATAATTCTTTCTATTAAATATAGATTTTTGATTTATTTTAGCCCCAAGTGCTGTTCCTAACTGTATAGATTTATGTACAGCTTCAATATTAAGTACAGGTAATGCTCCTGGCAGTCCAATACATACAGGACAGATATTTGTATTTGGAGCTTCTCCAAAACTTGTAGCACAACTACAAAACAATTTTGTTTTTGTATTTAGTTGAACATGAACTTCTAAACCAATAATAACTTCAAACATATAATTTTATTCCTTTTATTTTACTACTTCAATATCTGCAGAAAGTTTTAATTTTTCAAAATAATCTTTTACATATGCAGATTCTCTTTCATACATCATTTTGTCAAAAATTCTACTTTTTACTTGATCAAATGGTATTACATCATATTGAGACTTATTTTTTACATACAGCATTACAAATCCATCATTTGCTTTTAAAACAGGTGTAAAAGTTCCTATTTGAGTACTATCTAACAAAGCTCTAATTTGTGGATTTAGAGTGTCTTTTGTTAATATTCTAGGAGTAAGTGATACTAAATCTGTTTTAATCATAGGATTTTTTGCAACACTTAATAATACATTTTTATTTTTTGATGCATACTCTACAATATCAAACTGGTTTGCTGATTTAAATAATTCATTATGATTATCATAATATATTTTTAAATCATCATCTGTTGCTATTTTTATTTTACCTCTAGCAATTTTTCTAATAAGTTTTTCTTGTAAGAGTTTTTGTTTTGTTTGTTCTTCAAAAATTTCATAACTTCCAAACTTTTCTGCCATTACTGATTTTAAAGCATCTATAGTAATCCCATTTTGTTGCGCAAGTCTGTGAAAATAGTTACTTAAATCTTCAGGAGTTACTTTTAGATTGTATTTTTCTACTTCTTGATTAAATAAAGCTTGATCAATTAATTTATCTACAGCTTGTTGCTGTGATAATTTAGCATTTTGCATCAAATCTTGAATATCATAGGTTGTAATAATCTCATCATTTACTTTTAGTGCAATAGAACTAATATTACTAGCATATAGTAAACTAATACTCATTAAACACGTAAAAAATAGTTTTTTCATTTAGTTTCCTTATTTATTTTAATATTTATATTAAAGTTTTTATTTTACCATAACAATAGTAAAATCATTGTGTAAATAATCACTTTTTGTTTTAATCGTTGTGCATAAAGATTCGCAATAGCTTATTACATCATCTACACTTGCATTATTATAACTCATATTTGATAGAAAATTAAATACAAAACCCCTATTGCTATATTCGAAACACCTTTTTATAAATTTATACATTTGAGCTACGCTCAAAATATTTAAAGCACCGCTACATACATAATAATCTGCTTTTATTAACTCATCTTCAAGAATATTTTTAATCTCAAATTGCTCTATTGGGTGCTGTTTCTTTGCCAAAGTAATCATATCAACTTCACAATCATATCCCAAATATGATTTTGGCATCAAATCATACTGTTTTAGATAATTCACATAATGCCCCATACCACATCCAGCATCAATAATTGAGCAGTTTTTGATATCTTCAATAAAACCAGTTAATACTGCAAATCTAGCAAATTGTGTATATTTGGAATTCCAATGTACCCCTTTTGCACTATTTCCATACTGCTTAATACTTTGGGCATAAAATTTATGATTTTGTTCAAATGCCATTTATGAAATTTGCTCTATTTTTACACCATTATCTTTTAAGAATTTGCTTACTACTTCAGAGTTATTATGTTCATATGATTTATCATATACAATTCTTTTTATCCCTGTTGCTATAATGTTTTTTGAGCACTCACTACAAGGTTCAAGGGTTACATAGATTGTTGCATCTTTGATACTTATACCTTCTCTTGCAGCCCATATTATTGCATTCATCTCTGCATGTATCTCATATGTTTTTGACCATTCATGATGATCTTTTGTGTATTCATTGTCCCAATATTCACAACAATTTTGATAGCCTGCTGGCGTACCATTGTATCCAGTTGAAAGTATTCTTCCATCTTTTACAATCACCGCACCCACTTGTTTTGATACACATTTAGACGCTGTTGCAAGCTCTTTGGCTATATTTATAAAGTTTTGATCATTTAACATTTTTTACCTTTTTATAAAGCGCATTGTAGCATAAATCTTCCTAATCTTTTTTGAAGTTTTATTTAGTAAAATACTATAAAATTTATACATAAGGAAGTAAATATGGCAAGTGCTAGTGCAAGACATATATTAGTATCATCACAAAAACAGTGTGAAGAGTTAAAAAAACAAATAAACAGTGGAGAAATTACTTTTGAACAAGCAGCAATATCTAATTCACAATGCCCTTCAGGTTCACAAGGTGGAGATTTAGGAACATTTTCACAAGGTCAAATGGTACCAGAATTTGATAAAGTTGTATTTAATGATGAAGTTGGTGTAGTACACGGTCCAGTAAAAACTCAATTTGGATACCATCTATTAGAAGTCACTTCAAGAGAAGATTAATATTTAGAAGCTAAAGCTTCTAAATATATACTAGAAGGTGTGATTAACTACAACCACATCCTCCACCAGATTTTTGTGCTTCAGCATGAGCTTTACCTTCAGTTGAACAAGCACTAACACCAGCAGGCATTGTTGGTTGGATAGCAGAATTATCAGCATCACCATCTTTAATTTGATCCCATAAAAGCTCTGCAGCTTTTAAGTATCTTTTACCTGTTGTAGAATCTGGATAGAAATAAACTACTGGTTTACCATCATCACCACCAACTCTAATTGAAGGCTCAATTGGAATATTTGCAAGAACTTGAGTTTCATAAGTTGCAGCTAACTCTTCACAAGTACCTTTTCCAAAAATATCACTTTCTGTTTCACAATTTGGACAGATAAATCCACTCATATTTTCAACAATTCCAGCAATTGGAATATGAAGCTTTTTAAACATATCTAAAGATCTTCTTGAATCATCAAGTGCAACATGTTGAGGAGTTGTTACATTTATTCCAGCACTTACAGGTACACTTTGTGCTAAAGTAAGTTGAGCATCACCAGTTCCTGGAGGCATATCAATAAATAGGATATCTAACTCTTCCCATAAAATATCTCTTAAAAGTTGCTCGATTGCTTTCATAATCATAGCACCTCTCCAAATAAGAGCTTGTCCCTCTTCCATAAGTGAACCCATAGACATAACATCAACACCATATGCTTTAAATGGTTTTACTTTATTTCCTACAATCTCTGGTTCTTGTTTTTCTAATCCCATCATACGAGGAATATTTGGACCATAAATATCAGCATCTAAAATACCAACTCTTTTACCTTGCATTGCTGCAGCAATTGCTAAGTTTACAGTTGTAGTTGATTTTCCAACTCCACCTTTTCCAGAACTTACCATTACAAAATGTTTAACTTGTGGCGCAATATTTTTACCACTCATTGAGTTACTTTGTTGTTTTGGAGCTGCTGGTTTAGTAATAATTACCTCAGCATTAATTCCAAGTTGAGCAACCTCTTTTGTGATCTCATCTTTTAATTGTGCTTCAACTTCAGGTGCTGTTGAAGTGATATCTACATGAATTCTTGCAGTACCATTTTCAACTACAACATCTTTTACAAATCCAAATTCTACAATTGATTTTGTAAAACCTGGGTATTTAACAGATTCTAATTTAGCTTTAACGTCAGCTATTGTTGCCATATTTCTTCCTTATAATATTTATTTTCCCGTATAATAAACTAAATAAGATAATTTTTGTCTTAATTGAAAAGGTTAGATTGAAATATTTTACATAATGATTTCATTATCAAATATATCTTATAATAAAATAGTACATTTATTAAGGATTTTATTATGAAATTATTTAAAAAGTTTTTTATTGCTATTGGTATATTATTTAGTTTATATGCTATTATTGGATTTGTTGCATTACCAAAAATTGCACTACAACAAATTAACAAATATACAAAAGAGAATTTCAAACAAGATATTATTATTCAAAATATCACTTTTAATCCTTTGACATTAAACTTAGCATTACATAATGTACAAATCAAAGAGAAAAATGCTAAAAAAAATCTAATAAGCGCAGATGAAATTGGAGTTGATATTGATCTATTTAGTCTTGCCACAAACAATATTAATATCGATAATATTGAATTAATCCATCCAAAAATAGATGCAATTTTACAAAAAGATGGTAAATTAAATCTTGCTTCAATTCAACCAAAACCTACAAAAGAGAAGCAACCTAAAAAAGATGACAAACCTATAAAACTACCATATTTTAGTATAGATACTTTCTCTTTACAAAATGCTACCATTGATTTCACAGATAATACTTTACAAGATCCATTTAAAACACATATCTCAAATTTTGATTATATATTTCATGATCTAAGTACCAAGCCAAAAACTTTAGCCTCACATGAATTAAGTTTAAATATTGATAATCAAACATCATTAAAAATAGATGGTGGGTTATATATTGATCCTATGCTTATATATGGAAATATAGATTTAAAAGATCTATCTTCAAATCTTGCTTGGGCATATATAAAACAAAAATTTAATTTTCATCTTCCTAGCACTTTATTTGATGCAAAACTTGGATTTATAGTTGATTTAAAAAATATAAAAAACCCTCAAGTAACACTGAAAAATACAAATTTAAGATTTGATGATTTGAAAATACAAACAAAAAATACAAAACAAACTCAACTAAATCTAAAACTATTTAAACTAAATGAGATGAAGTTCAATCTTCAAGATCAAAAAGTATATATCGATTCTATTGTACTTGAAAGATTTTGGGCAAATACAGTTATAAATAAAGATAAAAGCATAAACCTTGCAAATCTATTTAAGATGAAAGAGATTAAATCAAAAGATATTAAAACAACTACTCCTAAACAAAAAAAAGACACAAATCCAGCTAAACCTTGGGATCTATTAGTAGATGCTATTATTTTACAAAAGTCATCTGTAGATTTTACAGATAATTCACTACCAACACAATTTAAAACATCAATCAACAATATAACTTTTTCACTTGAAGAGTTAACATTAAAAGAGAATGATAAATTTAAATATGATCTAAAATTTGATCTACTACAAAAAGCCAACTTTATAAATAGTGGTACAATTAGTATAAAACCTTTTGCTATTGATTCAAAATATGCCCTAAAAAATATAATAATTCCAAAATTAAATCCATATATAAAGCCAAATATTAATTTTAATATTAATAGTGCTAACTTATCTACAAAAGGTGACTTTAATCTAACAAAAGATACAAATATATTAATAAAAAATGCAAATTTATCATTACAAAATTTAAAATTAAGTCCAAAAAAATCAACTAAAAATCTAATTACCCTAAAAGAGTTAAATACCTCAGGTATTAATTTTGATTTAAAAAATCAAAAAATAGATATAGCTGATGTAACTTTAAATCAACTTTTTAGTGATGTAAAAATTCAAAAAAACAAAGTTGCAAATCTACAAGAGATGTTTGTAGATAAAAAGGATAAAACAAAATCTTACAAAAAATCAAAAAACTCTAAGAAATCAAAACCATGGAAATTAAATATTACAAAAACAAATCTAAAAAACTCTACAGTTTTATTTGCTGATTACTCTATAAAAAAACCTTTTAAAACAAAAATATCTCAATTTAATACTACTATTAAAAATATCAGTTTAGCAAAAAACAACAAATCATATTTTAATACCTCTTTAAAAATAAACAAACGAGGAAAACTGTCTTTAAATGGAACTATTATACTTGATCCGTTTATGATAAAAAGCAAATATAAAATTAGTTCTTTATCTTTACCTTTTATTCAACCATATCTTGATGAAACTTTAAATATTGATCTAAAAAAAGCTATTTTATATACAAATGGTTCATTTACTTTTAAACAAAAAGGTGGATATTTTGCCCTATATTCAAACATTAGCTTAAACAATCTAAGAGTTGATCATAAACTTACAAATAAAAACCTTCTTGATATAAAAAAATTAAAAGTTAATGCTATAAACCTAAAACCAAATAATCTAAAAATTAAATCTATTAAACTTATTGAACCACAATTTATTGCAAATATTTTTAAAGATGGTACTACAAATTTTAGCCAAATTGTAAAAGAGACAAAAAAAGATAAACAACCAATTAAAAAAGAAAATACTAAGGCTAAAAAGAAAACCAAACCATTTGAGTATGAGATTGGTTCAACTAGACTAGATAATGGAAAAATGGAATTTAGCGATGCTACACTGCCATTTGAATTTCATACAAAAATACATAATCTAAAAGGGGATATATCAACTTTATCTTCAAAATTATCAAAACCTACAAAAATTGATCTAAAAGGTCAAGTTGATAAATATGGATTAGCTGATATAACCGCATCATTAAATACCTCTGATTATAAAAGAGATACTCATGCTAATATATATTTTAAGAATATAACTATGAAAAACTATACCCCTTATTCAGGAAAATATATCGGTAAAAGACTAAAAGAGGGAACATTAACTTTAGATCTAAACTATAATATTGTAGACTCTAAACTTGATGCAAGCAACTCTATAGTTCTAGAAAAACTTGCATTTGGTCCAAAAGTACAAAGTAAAGATGCTGTTGATTTACCTTTAGATTTAGCAATAGCACTACTAGAAGATTCAAATGGAATAATAGATATAGACCTTCCAATTACTGGGGATATAAATAATCCTGACTTTGCATTTGGTCCTATTGTATGGGGAGCATTTGGAAGATTAATTATAAGTATAGTTGCCTCTCCTTTTAAATTACTTGGATCACTTTTAGGAGTTAGTTCCGAGGAGTTAAGTCAAGTTATATTTAAGCTAGGTGAAGCAAATATAACTCCACCAGCTAAACAATCATTAGATAAGGTTCTAAAAGCTCTTAAAAAACGTCCAAATTTAGCGCTAGTGTTAAAACCTAGCTACACAAAAGAACTTGACAAATATGCACTACAAAGTAAAAAGCTACAAACATATTTATTAAAAGAATTAGAAGATGATATAAACGATAATGATGAACTTCAAGATGAATTGGAAGATTTATATGATGATACAATCAGTAAAGATAAACGAAAAAAACTTGAAAAATCTTTTTATAAAATTGTAAAAGATAAAAAAACAAAAAAAGAGAAAGAGATATTTAATCAAACTGGATATATTGCAAAACTAAAAGATGAATTAACTAAAAAACAACCTGTAGAAACTACAGAACTTGAAGCCCTTGCAAATAATAGAACTTTAATTATTCAAGATTATCTTATAACTAAAAAGCATCTTGATCCAAAACGAATATCTATTGAAAAAGAATTAACTATTACTGAACCAAAAGATAAAAAATGGGCATACTATAATCTAGATATTAATATCTCAAAAAAATAGCAAGTTTTAAATTAACTTGCTATTTTAACTTTTTTTCTTTTTTATCAGGAGAAGTAAGCATAGCAGCCCATCTTAAAATAAATAAAAATACTAAAACTCCACTAAAAATCATAATATGAAAATTTGTACTATTTGATAATAAAACATCAAAACTTGTTATTGTTTCTTTATTTATTTTGACAACATTAACTATAAACTCTCGAAGTGTTAAGATAATAAATGCATCTATTAAAATACCTATTTTTATTCTTTGTTCTCGTAAAAATCCTATAACTGCTCTTACTATTTCTAGCATTATAATAAAATATAGTAAATTAATGATAATTGATATCATACTATTTGTTGCAATTGCAACTACAAAAAGAGCTACTGCTAATACTAACTCTATATAAAATTTATTATTAAAAAATGATTTTATTGTATCCAAAATTTTTCCTTATATTTTTTGAAATAATATTAATTTAAACTTAAAATATATTGTATAATAAAAACTAATCTTTCCAATCAAAACTAAATTACAATTTTAATATGATAATATACTATATAATATAAAGGAATTAAATGAAATTATACGCACCTTGGGAAAAAGCTTTTAAAAAAGTATCAACCCCTTTTGAACACTTTTTACATGCACAAACAACTACGGGTATAGTTCTAATGTTTATGACAGTTGTAGCACTAGTACTTGCAAACTCTTCATTAGGAGATACTTATTTACATTTTTTTCATACAAAAATTGATTTAAATGTAGGATCTTGGGCATTATCAAATACGATACATCATTGGATAAATGATGGTCTTATGGCAATATTCTTCTTTATTATTGGATTAGAGATAAAAAGAGAGATTCTTGCAGGTGAGCTTTCAAATATAAAAGTCGCAATTTTACCAATCCTTGCAGCTATTGGAGGGATGATTTTTCCTGCTTTAATATATCTTGGAATTAACTATAGTACACCATCTGCTTCAGGATGGGGAATCCCTATGGCAACAGATATTGCCTTTGCTATTAGTGCACTGGTATTACTAGGGAAAAGAGTCCCAACTGCACTTGTAACATTTTTAGTTGCACTTGCAATTGTAGATGATTTAGGTGCAGTTTTAGTAATAGCAATTTTCTATACAGATCAAATTAATTTTATTCCATTAGGACTAGCTGGTGCCATGTTTTTGGTTCTAGTATCATTTAATAGATTTGGGATACATGCTATTTTACCATATTTTATTATTGGATTATTTATGTGGTTTTTTATGCTAGAATCTGGGGTACATGCTACTATTGCAGGGGTAATTGCAGCACTTACAATTCCATCAAAACCAAAATATTCACCTCTTAGCTTTTCAAAACAAACAAAAGAGCTCTTAGAACAATACGATAGTTGCCCAATAGAAGAAGGTCATCAACTTCAAGAATCACAAAAAGCTATTCTATTAAATATCAAAGATAAAATTGATGCAATTGGTACTCCAGCAGCAAGACTTGAGCATGATTTGCATCTTCCTGTGGCACTTATTATTATACCTCTATTTGCTCTTGCCAATGCAGGAATTGCAATAGATTTTAGCTCTATTACGGATACAATATTACAACCTATATCACTAGGGATAATATGCGGATTAATTATTGGAAAAGTTTTAGGGATATTTGGCGTTGCATGGATTGCTATTAAACTAAAAATTGCAAGTTTACCAAAAGGAAGCACTATGAATCAGATATTTGGTGTTGCATTTTTAGGAGGTATTGGATTTACGATGTCAATATTTGTTGCAGATCTAGCCTTCATAGGTGATGCAACATCTATATTTCAAGCTAAAATTGGTATCTTAGCAGCTTCATTGTTTGCTGGGCTATTTGGATATTTTTGGTTAAGATTTATAGCAAAATCAGCTAATAGCTGATTTTACTTTTTATCCAACCACTCTTGTAAACTAACCAATTCATCAATTGATTTAGGATTTGTTTTTAAAATATCTGCCATACTTTTTACACCCATAGATAAAAGGTATTGCAGATTATCATCAAATGTAGCTTCTTGTATTATATAAATATTATCTTTATGTACTTCAAAAAGGTAACCACCATTTGGTATTGGAGTTTGAGATAGTGTAACAGTATAGTGATCTTTTATTATACTTTGATTTGTTGAATACATCAGCCCAATGTTATATCCTTGATTTGCAAACCCTTTTATTAACACTACTAAGACTTGATTTTCACCATCTTTTGAAGAGTTAAATATACCAACTATATCTTTTAGTGTTGTATATCCTGGTATTTTTTTTACAATTCCTTCCAATAGGCTAGCCAATCTAGTTTGAGCTAAATGTCCTACTACATATAATAAAACTAATAATAACCCTATACCAACTAGTAACCATAAAAATTCATGATTTTTTGGAGCAAATCCCACACTCATAAATAGTATACTTACAAATTTATCTATTTTTTCATACAACCATAATACTATCATCATAATCAATATTATAGGCAATAACCAAAATAGACCTTTTAGAATAAGCTCAATAAAATGTTTCATATATTTAATCCTTTTTTCGATAAAGTATCATAACAAATTTATACCAAAAAGAGTTAAAAATCAAAACTATAGCACCTTTTAATGGATTTCATAAAGATACAATAAATTTTTTAAATCAGATTCAACAAAACAACAATAAAGTTTGGTTTGAAAATCACAAACAAGAATATATTAATATTATAAAAGAACCATCACAATCATACATTCAAGAGATGGGAGAACACTTAATTGCATTGGTTCCAAATATCAAAGCTATTCCAAAAGTTGGTGGATCATTATTTAAAATATATAGAGATACAAGATTTAGTAAAAACAAACTTCCCATGAAATCAAAAATAGGATATATATTTTGGCAAGGAACATTACATAGAATGCAAAGTGCTAGTTTTTATATGCACTATGATAGTTATGAAGTTTTTTATGCCACAGGGATTAGATCATTTAAACCACCTTTATTAAAAGCTTATAGACAATATATCAAAAATCAAAATAATGCAAAATCACTAGATACTATTTTAAAAGAATTGATCAAAAAAGGTTATAAAATTCCTGATCAACACTTTAAAAGATATCCAACCGGATTTAAAAAGGAAGATCAGTATAGTTATCTTAGTTTATACAATGCTATGTATGCATATAAAATATTTCCAATTGATGAAATATTCTTTACCAATGAAGCTTTTATAGATAGAGGATATGAAATTTATGAAGATATGCTAGATTTACATACTTGGGTATATGAACTTACACTAAGTGTGTAAGTTCATTATTAAATCATTTCTTGTATAATAAATCGTTATGTTAAATCAGCTTTTAAAGGAGGAGTTCTTAATCAGCCCACAAAGAGTTAGAAATAATGTGTAGGAGTTTTATTAAACATCCTAGAATAAAATAAAAATAAAGGTAAAATATGAAATTAGTAAAAAAAATTTCTCTTGTAGTTGCTTCAATTGCAACTATGGGAGTATTTAATACAGTTAGTGCAGATAAACTTGATGATGTAATCAAATCTGGAACTTTAAATTGTGGAGTAGTTCTTGATTTCCCACCAATGGGTTATACAGATAAAAACAATAAACCAGCAGGATTTGATGTTGATTATTGTAAAGATTTGGCAAAAGTTTTAGGTGTAAAAGCAAATGTTTTAAATCTAACTTGGGGAGATAGAATCCCATCTTTAATTTCTGGGAAAACTGATGTTGTTGTTGGATCAACTTCAGATACTTTAGAGCGAGCAAAATCTGTAGGATTTACATATCCATATTTTGTATTTAAATTTCAAGTTATATCTAGAAAAGGTGTAACAATGAAATCATTTGATGATCTAAAAAATGTAAAAGTTGGAGCAGCACTTGGAACTACTTATGAAACTGAGTATTTCAAATATGCAAAAGCAAAAGGTTGGGGAAAATCTAACTATACATCTTTTAAATCTGAAAATGATGCATTCTTAGGTCTATATCAAGGTAAAGTTGATGCACTTATATCAACAAATACAAATATTGCTACAAAATTAGCTTCTGGTCAATTTGATAACTTCGTTGCAGGACCATTTGTTCCTAATTATGATGATGTAGTTGGACTTATTGCAAAAAGAAATGAATTAGCATGGATAAACTATTTAAATCTATTTTTAGTTCATCAAATAAGAGATGGTAGACTAAATGCTTTACATATGAAACATTTTGGAACTCCAGTATCTGCTGATATGATTAAATCTCTAAGAGATAATAAATAAAAGATTTTTTGTAAACCTTTAAACCATAATTGGTTTAAAGGTTGTCAAAGAATCCAAAAGGAGAAAAATGGATAGTTATGAATTTCATTGGAATGTAGTAATAGATGCTATGCCACAACTTTTACAAGGTGCATTTACTACATTGCATGTATCTGTATTATCTATGTTAGTTGGTATTATAATCGCTGTTTTATTAGCATTAGCAAAAATGTCAAACTCAAAGATTTTTAACATAATTGCTGGCATTTGGATAGAAATATCAAGAAATACACCTGCTTTATTTCAAATATATATGGCATATTTTGGATTAGGTGCTTTCGGTATTCATCTTAGCCCATATTTAGCTGTATTTAGTGCTTTAGTATTTGTAAATGCTGGTTATCTAGCTGAAACTTTTAGAGGTGGATTTCAATCTATCCCAAAAACACAATATAGTGCTTCAAAATCATTAGGGATGACAAATTTTCAAGTTTATAGATATGTAATTCTTCCCCAAATGTTCAGAAAGATATATCACCCTATGACAAATCAATTTGTTTGGTCAATTTTAATGAGCTCATTAGGTATATTAGTAGGAATGAATGAACTTTCAGGTGAAACTCAAAGACTACAATCAATATCATTTAGAACTATAGAATTTTTTATGGTTGCAGCTGTTATGTATTTTATAATCACAAAATTTGTACTAATATCAGCAAATCTAATTTCAAAAAGAATTTTTAAAGGAGATGTTTTATAATGGGAATGTCACTTTTTACTCCTTTATCTTGGAATGATTCTGGATTTATATTAACAGGTATATTAAATACTATATATATTTCAGTTGTAGCAATAGTTATAGGAACAATATTAGGATTAATTGTTGGATTTATTAGATCAGAATCAAATAAACTTATAAATATAATATTAGGTAGTTTTTTAGATATTTTAAGAAGTGTTCCTCTTATTATTCAATTAATTTTATTTAGTACATATATTGGTGCTATGGGACATCCTTTAGACCCATTTGTTGCAGGTTCAATTATATTATCACTTTATACAATGGCATTTATGAGTGAAGTTTTTAGAAGTGGTTTTCAAAGTGTTCCCAACTCTATGCAAATAGCAGCTAGATCTTTAGGGATGACATATTGGCAAACAGTAAGATATATAAGAATACCAATAGGGATGAGAGCCGTTTTCCCATCTTGGTTAGGTGTGGCATTAAGTGTTATAAAAGATTCTGCTTTGGTTTCTGTTATAGGATATATGGAACTATTAAGAACATCTGAACAATTAATATCACGAACACAACAACCATTAACAATACTTTTAGGTGTAGGATTATTTTATTTTATGATTTCATATCCTTTATCACTTTATGGTAAACATGTAGAAAGGAAAATGTCAATATGATAAAAATTAGAGGAGTACATAAATCTTTTGGGGATTTAGAAGTACTAAAAGGAATTGATTTAGATGTCAATAAAGGAGAGGTTGTAAGTATCATAGGAGGAAGTGGTAGTGGAAAATCAACACTTCTATACTGCATAAATGCAATTGAACCTATTAATAGTGGACAAATAATTGTTGATGATATTGATGTACATAATAAAAAAACTAATAAAAATAAATTAAGAGAAAAATTAGGTATGGTGTTTCAGCAATGGAACTCTTTCCCTCATCTTACAGTACTTGAAAATGCTGCACTTGCTCCTGAAGTTGTAAGAGGACTAAGTAAAAAAGATGCTATAGAAATTGCTAAAAAAGAGTTGTCTCATGTAGGTTTAGGTGATAAATTTAATGAATATCCAACAAGAATGTCAGGTGGACAACAACAGCGTCTTGCAATAGCAAGAGCATTAGCTATGGAACCATCATATATGCTGTTTGATGAAGTTACCTCAGCACTTGATCCTGAATTAGTAGGAGAAGTATTAGATACTTTAAGATTATTAAGAGATGATGGAATGACAATGATTTGTGTAACACACGAGATTGCATTTGCAAAAGAAGTATCTGATAAAGTTGCATTTTTTCATCAAGGTATTATTGAAGAGATGGGAACACCAACAGAGGTTTTAGAAAATCCTAAAAAAGAAAGAACACAACAATTTTTAAGTAAAGTATTACACTAAATAAGTATCTGATAAAATATGCAAAATACCCAAAAACAAGCTTATAAATTTGCTATTTTATCTGTAGTATTATGGTCTACAGTTGCCACAGCTTTTAAAATATCATTACAATATTTAGCACCTATTGAACTTCTTTTTTATTCATCTATTAGTTCTTTATTTATCTTATTGATTATTCTAATTTATCAGAAGAAACTTGATCAAGTATACTCTCATATTAAGAAAAATCTATTGATGGTATTAATTTTAGGGGCAATTAACCCTTTTGCTTACTATTTTGTACTATTTAAAGCCTATGATTTATTATCAGCACAAGAAGCTCAAGCTATTAACTATACTTGGGCATTAATATTAGCATATATGGGTGTAATATTTTTAAAACATAAATTAACAAAAGGGGATATCCTAGCAGGATTCATTTGCTATTTTGGAGTTTTTATCATAGCTACAAAAGGGGATATATTCGCTTTTGAACTTTCTAATACACTTGGCATATTATTAGCGCTATTAAGTACATTGCTATGGTCTTTATATTGGATATTTAATGCTAAAGTAAAAGTTGATGCTGTAGTTGGACTTTTTTCAAATTTCTTAATTGGAGTTATTTTAATTGGTATATTTATAAGTTTAACTACTACTATTAATATTCCAAATATTCAAGCCTCATTTGCTGCAATATATGTTGGATTTTTTGAGATGGGAATTACTTTTGTTTTTTGGCTACAAGCAGTAAAATTAACATCTAATATTGCAAAAATATCAAATCTAATTTTTCTATCACCTTTTCTATCTCTTGTATTTATACATTTTTTTGTAGGTGAAAAAATACTAATATCAACAATTGTTGCACTTAGCCTTATAGTTTTTGGATTAATAGTGCAACAAAAAGTAAAATAAACTTACATTAAATATAAGTTTATTTTGAAATTAAAGCTTCAATATCTTTACTTAAAATCTCTTCTGAAACCATACCTGTATACATTTTATATACAACACCTTTTTTATCAAATAAAATCATAAAAGGAATCATCCCTTTCCATTGTGCAGCACTCATAATAAATCCTGTAAAATCTTGCATCTTTGGAGAATCTGCAACTTGATAATTTATCCCTTTTTTTACTATAAAATTCTTTAATTCTTTAGGAGTCATTGGTCTTTGTACTTGTAATCCAATAATCTGGAAATCTTTTTTATATTTTTCTTGAATATTAATCAAATGAGGTATTTCCATCAAACATGGAGGACATTTTTTACCAAAGAAATCCAATAATACAACTTTTCCTTTTTGTTCTTTAAACTCCAAACCTTCAGCTGATGCTACAATATTTATCATTTGATTCTTAGAATCGGGGAAAGAAAAAGTATAAGATGTTGGTACTGTTTCTTGTGTATTATTCTCTTGTGCATTTAAATTTAATCCAACTAAAACCAATGCTATTACTATAAAATATATTTTCTTCATTATTTATTATCCTCTTGTGTTATTGTTGCTACTTCTGGGTGATCTTCAACTATTTGTTGTGTAATTTTATATGAACAAAACTTTGGTCCACACATAGAACAAAACTCTGCTTCTTTAAATACATCTTGAGGCAAAGTTTCATCATGATACTCTTTTGCTCTTTCTGGATCTAAACATAATTCAAACTGTCTATTCCAATCAAAACCATATCTTGCATCACTCATCTCATCATCTATTAGCTGAGCATCTTTTCTTCCTCTTGCAATATCTGCTGCATGTGCTGCGATTTTATATGCAATAATTCCTTCTCTTACATCAGCTGCATTTGGTAAACCTAAATGCTCTTTTGGTGTTACATAACATAACATACTAGCACCATGCCATCCACCAACAGCTGCACCAATTGCACTACTTATATGATCATAACCTGCAGCAATGTCAGTTACAAGTGGTCCTAAAATATAAAAAGGTGCCTCATGACAATACTCTTTTTCTATTTTCATATTTCTTTCAATCTGATTTAAAGGAACATGTCCAGGACCTTCAATCATCACTTGAACATGTTTATCCCATGCTCTAAGTGTTAATTCCCCAAGAATTTTAAGTTCAGATAGTTGAGCTTCATCACTTGCATCATATAAACATCCAGGTCTTAAACTATCCCCTAATGATAAAGATACATCATATTTTGCACATATATCTAAAATATCATCAAATGCATCATAAAATGGGTTCTCTTTGTGATAATGCATCATCCATGCAGCCATTAGTGAACCACCACGACTTACAATTCCCATTTTTCTTTTTGCAATATGTGGCATAAATCTTAATAAAAATCCAGCATGAATTGTAAAATAACTTACCCCTTGTTGTGCTTGTTTTTCTAATACCGCAAGCATATTTTCTATTGTTAAATCTTCAATTTTATCATTACAATCATGTAAAATTTGATACATAGGAACTGTTCCAATTGGTACTGTTGAGTGTTCAATTACAGCTTGTCTAATTGCATCTAAATCTCCACCTGTACTTAGATCCATAATAGTATCTGCACCATATTTTAAACATACATCTACTTTTTCAATCTCGCCAGCTATATCACTTGCAAGTGCAGATGAACCAATATTTGCATTAATTTTACAACTAGATACTACACCAATTGCCATGGGCTCTTGGTGCTCGTGATTTACATTTGCAGGAATAATACATCTTCCTCTTGCAATTTCACTTCGTAAAAGTTCTGGGTCTATTTTTTCTACTTTTGCCACATGCTCCATATGCGGAGTGATAATACCTTGCTTGGCATAATACATTTGTGTTCTTACTTTATCATTTTTATGACTTTCTAACCATTCTTTCATACTAAATATATCCTATTAAATTTTTACAAGATTATACCAAAAATAGTTTAGTTTTTCTTAATTATGAAAACTAGCTAATCATTTTTAGCCAAGAAATATTAAATTAGTAACTTTAAATTAACACAATTTTTACATATCATACACATTTCTATGACAAATCAAAGAAACTTTTTAGTATAATACGTAACTTTTTTACACATTGAGGAGTTTGGTTGTTACAAAATATAACATTAGTCATACTAAGTGCTGGTAATTCTACAAGATTTAACAGTAAAACAAAAAAACAGTGGCTAAGAATAGAAAATGATCCGTTATGGTTACATGTCACTAAGAAATTAATAAGTTATTACAATTTTGACAATGTAATCTTAGCCGCAAATAAAAATGAAATAGATTTTATGTATAACTTCATTGAAGATGAAAATATTAAAATCATCCAAGGTGGAGATACAAGACAAGAATCTATAAAAAATGCATTGCAAAATGTGAATACTCAATATGTGATGATTACAGATGTTGCAAGAGCATGTATCCCAAAACAGATGATTCTAGATTTAATCTCACATAAAAATAATGCTGATTGTATAGTTCCATATTTAAATGTTAGTGATACCGTAATATATGAAGAACAAACAATAAATAGAGATAATGTAAAACTAATTCAAACTCCACAATTATCAAATACAAAAGCTCTTAAATTAGCAATAGAGACAAATATTGACTTTACTGATGATAGTTCTGCTATTAAAGCAAATGGTGGTACTATTAAATATATTTTAGGTTCACAAGAAGCTAAAAAACTTACTTTTTCAAAAGATATACAAAATATACCATGTCTAAAGAAACCATCAAATCAAACTTTTACAGGATTTGGTTATGATGTTCATCAATTTGAAGATGATAAACCAATGTTTTTAGGTGGCGTAAAACTTGATGAGCCTTATGGATTTAAAGCACATAGTGATGGGGATGTTCTAATTCACTCTTTAATAGATGCTCTTTTAGGAGCGTGCGCAGCTGGAGATATTGGAGAATTTTTTCCTGATACGGATAATAAGTACAAAGGTGCCAATTCAAGTAAATTATTAAAACATATAGATACTTTTATATCTAATGTAGGGTATGAAATAGTAAATATAGATATTAGCATTATTGCTCAACAACCAAAAATAAATCCCTATAAAAATCTAATAAAACAAAGTTTATCAAATATATTAAATCTTCCAAAACAATTTATAAATATAAAAGCAACCACATCTGAGAAGATGGGATTTATTGGAAGATCTGAAGGCATAGCAGTACATAGTATTGCAACATTAAAATATTACAACTGGAGTAAATAATCATGAATATATTAATCATTGATGACGAGATCTATTTAGCACAAAAAGTGCTTTCAAGACTGTTAGAAGAAGGGCATAACTGTGATACAGTTATGGCAGCACATGATATTAATCCAAATAAACAATATGATACAATTTTATTATCAACAAATATATCTAGTAGTGAATGTGATAAAATTATAAAAAAATATAAAAATTCTATAATTATACTACTTGTAACCTATATCTCAGATGCAACAGTAACAAATCCTATAAAAGCTGGAGCAAATGATTATTTAGTAAAACCATTTATGATGGATGAATTAATTAGAAAGATTTATCATTACTGTGAATTTAAAGCATTAAAAGAACAAGTAAGTGTATATGATAATTATTTCAATTTTTTATTTAATGACATACAAATGAATGAAGATAATCAAGATTGTAAATTTCCAATTTTAATTGAAACAAATGATCAAAAATATGCAGATAAGCTTCTATTCTCAATTGCTAGAAAATTAGATCTTCCAATACATTTTGTTTCATTAAATTCTCAAAACTATACAAATACATACGAAGAATATTCTGATCATATTATATATCTAACACAATACCATAGTTTGAAAAAATCAGCAAAAGAAGCACTTCTTCGGAACCTAGCTCCTTATAAATATATAATATGTTCTATGGATAATGATAATACTTTTAGTGGTAAAACTATACAGATGAAAAATGACAATCAATTAGTTACTACAGACAATATCATGACCATCAATGATTATGTCAAACTAATGGTTTTATCTTTTCAATCAAAATATCCAGATACTGAATTATCTAAAAAACTGGGAATTAGTCGTAAATCTTTATGGGAAAAAAGAAAAAAAATGGGCATAGAAAAAAATAAATCTAAAAGTAGCTAGGATTAAAATATGAGAAAATTTTTTTTAACTGTAGGATATAGTGGGTTATCTCCAAAGGCCCCTGGTACAGTGGGTAGTTTTGTATCATTGATTTTTGTAATTTTACTTCTACCCTATTTACATGTTTCAACTATTTTTTTATTGGCACTTCTAATTAGTGTAATTGCAGTAAAGCAAATTGATATATATGAACAAGAAGTTGGTATGCATGATGGAAAAGAGATTGTAATTGATGAGCTAGCAGGGATGTGGATAGCATTATCAATATCTGGAGCTACTGCACAAAACTGGCTTATTCCAGCAATATTATCATTTTTATTTTTTAGATTATTTGATATATGGAAGCCATCAATTATTGGAAAAATTGATAGAGATGTAAAAGGTGGATGGGGAGTAATGGGTGATGATTTAATTGCTGGTATCTTTGGTGGGATTTGCGCAAGTGCATGTTATGGAATTTATCTTAGTTTTTAATAATAACTAAAAAACTTTTTTGATATACTTATTCCTTATTAATTAGGAGTGTATATGTCAAAGTTTGTCATTGCCTGTATTGAAAGTGATATAGAGATTTTAGACTCTTTATATAATAAGATCTCTAGAGTTGTCGATTCTGATTATATTATTGAAAGCTATGTAAATGCTCAACAAGCTTTAATTGGCTGCTATAATTATATTATATCAGGGAATGAAATACTAATAACTATTGTAGGAGATAATACTTCTGAACTTAATTGTGAAGATTTTGTTCTTCAACTATATAAACACTCTCCTAACACCAAAAATATATTGTTTGAGGATGTTCTTACATTAACATGCATTCAAAATATTATTAATCAAGCTTCTATTCATAAAATCATTCCAAAATCTTTTGATAAAATGGATTTTGAATTAATGCTACTTGAAACAATTAAACTTAACTCTGAAGAAAAAAGACTTCGAGAATATCAGCAAGTAATAGAATCTGCAGTTGATAAAAGAACAAAAGAACTTCATAATATAAATGTAAAACTTGAAATATTAGCAAGTACAGATTCTTTATCTGGTGTTAAAAATAGAAGAAGTTTTTTTGAATCATGTCGACCTATGATAAACTATACAAGAAGAGAACAAAAAGACTTAGCAGTTTTAATGATTGATATTGATAGATTTAAATCAATAAATGATATGTATGGACACTCTATTGGGGATGAAGTACTTAAACTAACTGCAACTACTATTAATAATCTATTAAGAACATCTGATATTTTTGCAAGAATGGGTGGAGAAGAATTTGCTGCAGTTTTACCAGGAACTTCTAAAAGAGGAGCAATTCAAGCAGCTCAAAATATACGTCAAGCTATTAGTAATATAATATATGAAACAAAGCAAAAAGAAAAAATATCTTTTACTATTAGTATTGGTGTAGCACTATTAAAACCAACTGATGCAGATATTGAAGTTATTTTACACAGAGCTGATTTAGCACTTTATGAAGCAAAACAATCAGGAAGAAATAAAGTAGTTTTATCAAAAGATGATGAGTAAAAATATAAAGAGATAATATTATCTCTTTATATTTTTGTTAATTATATTAAATCAACACCTTTTTCACCTTGAGCAATTTGACCAATAATATATCCATCTGTATTTTTTAATACCTCATCTACATTACTAGGGTTTACAACAAAAATCATACCAACACCCATATTAAAAGCTCTAAACATCTCAGATTCTTCAACATGTTTTCCCATAAGTTCAAAAATTGGTAAAACTCTAATATCTTCTTTATTTACAATAGCTTTTAAATTATCAGGTAATACTCTTGGAAGGTTTTCTACAATACCACCACCAGTGATATGAGCTAATGCATTGATATATTGTTTATTTTTCTTAAACTCATCTACATAGATTCTAGTTGGTTCAAGTAAAGTATCAATTAATGGCTTACCATTAAAATCATCTTCAAATTTCATACCTAGTTTATCAAATAGAAGTTTTCGCACCAAGCTAAAGCCATTTGAGTGGATACCACTACTAGGTAATGCAATTAAGATATCACCCTCTTTTACTTCATCTACTCTATTCATTTCAGATTTTTCTGCAATACCTACACAAAAACCTGCAAGATCAAAATCTCCATCACTGTACATACCTGGCATCTCTGCAGTTTCTCCACCAATCAATGCACATTGTGATTGAATACATCCTTGAGCTATACCTTTTACAACTGCAGTTGCTTCTTCAACCTCAAGCTTTGCTGTAGCATAATAATCTAAGAAAAATAAAGGCTCTCCAAAATTACAAATTAAATCATTTGAACACATTGCAACCAAATCAATACCAACAGTATCAAATTTTTTACTCTCTATTGCTAATTTTAATTTTGTTCCAACACCATCTGTTCCAGCTAATATTACAGGTTCTTTATATCCAGTAGGTAGCTCAAAAGCTCCTGCAAAAGATCCAATTCCCCCCAATACTCCAGGGATCATTGTTGATTTTACATGTGGCTTGATATTTTCTACAAAACTATTTCCTGCATCAATATCAACTCCAGCATCTTTATATGAAATTGTACTCATTATACTTCTTCTTGAGGTAAATCACACTTTTTAGTAATTATACATAGTGGACAAAAATTTGTAGCGCCTGCAATTAATGGAATTACCCCTAAATAAAACCATGGGTTACCTAAGATAAATCCAGTAGCAATCAATCCAGTTCCTAATATTATTCTAAATACTCTACAAAATGATCTAATTTTGTTATAATTCATATATATCCTTCAATTTAATTTTTTAATTCATTGTATTTTAAAAATTCTTTGGTATTATACCAGATAATTAACTAATACAATATAAAAAGAAAGGCTAAATAAATATGGCAAATATAAACAATAAGAACTTTTCATTTGATGAAATGATGGTTCATGTTCCATTATGTACACACAAAGATCCTAAAAAGGTTTTAGTAGTAACTGATGCAAGTGAAGATTTTAAAGCAGAGATGGGTAAACATAAAGTTGATGTAGAATATGGAGATTTAGATTTACTAAAATCCAAAAATGATCAAGAATTTGATATAATTATTCTAGGCAATAATAGTATTGATGAATTGTTAATGGCAAATATTAATAAGATTTTAAATACAAATGGCGTACTAGCTATGAAAACAAGTAGTTTCCATAGAGATGAACAAAAATTAAAAGATGATTTAACTTTGTTAGGACAAAGTTTTTGGATAGCTATGCCATATTCATTTGGACATACAACTGCAATATTAGCATCAAAAAAATATCATCCAACAGCAGATATAAATCTTCAAAGATCTGATCTTCTTGATGATTTAAATTATTACTCTACAGAGGTACATTTGAGTTCATTTGTATTCCCTGCATATATACATAAAGGCTTAACGAACATTGCAAAACGATAATTTTTCACATGCTATTGCTCTTACTGGTGGCATTGCTACAGGTAAGAGTACAGTTGGTAATCTTTTTAAACTTCATGGTTTTTTAACTATCGATGCAGACAAAATTGCTCATAGTTTACTAGATATTCATAATAATGATATTTCCGATCTATTTGGCAAACAATATGTTAAAGATGGAAAAGTACAAAGAAAAGAGTTAGGTAATTTAATTTTTAATGATGAAAAACAGAAAAAAATTTTAGAAAATTTTATCCATCCAAAAATTAAAGAGCAAATTATTAAAGAAGCAAAAATTTTTGAAGAACAAAAAAAACCTTATTTTATAGATATCCCACTTTTTTTTGAAACAAATAACTATAAAATAGATCGTTCTCTTGTAGTATATACACCTCTTGATATCCAAATACAAAGATTAATAAATAGAGATAATATATCTAAAGAGGAAGCTCTTATTAAAATCAATAATCAAATGAGTATAGAGGATAAAAAATCTAAAGCTACAATGATTATTGATAATTCACAAAATTTAAAACATCTTCAAAAAGAGGTTGAAAAAATTGTTAAGGAACTAAAATGACTTATAGTAAATATAGTGCAAGTGGAAATGATTTTGTAATATTTCACACTTTTATAAATAAAGATTACTCTAAAGATGCCATTACTCTATGTAATAGACAAAATGGTATTGGAGCAGATGGATTAATAGTTTTAGTTCCACATAATGATTATGATTTTCAATGGCTATTTTATAATAGTGATGGAAGTGTTGCTAATATGTGTGGCAATGGTACACGAGCATGTGCTCATTACGCAGTAAATAATGGTTTAGCAACTAATAATTTATCATTTTTAACTGGTGCTGGAGTAATTAACTGTATCGTTGAAAATAATATAGTACAAACACAAATGACCCAACCTACAGTTATAAAAGAAGCATTTAAAGAAGATAATTTAACTTGGTATCTAATTGATACAGGGGTACCACATTTGGTAACCATTGTAGATGATTTAAATATTTATTCAAAAGAATTAGCATCAAGAATGAGGTATAAATATAATGCAAATGTAAATTTTGCAAAAGTTATAAATAATGAAATATTTGTAAGAACATATGAACGAGGTGTTGAAGATGAAACACTAGCATGTGGCACTGGTATGGTAGCATGTTTTTTAAGAGCAAATGATTTAAATCTTGTTAATAATAAAGTATATGTCTATCCAAAAAGTAAAGAACAACTAACCATAAGTAAAGAAAATAATCAAATATTTTTTAAAGGTGAAGTTACAAAGGTATTTAATACATGCCTATAAATAGATTAATTTTATTTATAATACTTAGTATATCTCTTAATGCTACAGGATTACCTCCAAGTTATTACAAAATAAAAAATACAAAACAAAAAACCGTTACATTTTTTAATTATCTTTATCCAATGATTGTTGAATCAAATAATAATATACTAAAAGAAAGAAAATTTGTAAAAACCTATTTAACACAAGATATAACTCAAATAGATAAAACTAGCATAGATCATCAAAAACTGTTGGATTTAGCTACAAAATACAAAATAAAGACAAAAGATCTTTACAATATAAATAAATATCTAAAAAAAATAGATACTGTTCCTCCTTCTATGGCACTTGCCCAAGCTGCAGTTGAAAGTAATTGGGGAACTAGTAGATTTACAAAAGAAGCAAATAATATATTTGGTCAATGGACATATAAAGGTAAAGGAATAGTTCCCAAAAGAAGAAAATCTGGACATACTCATAAAATAAAATTATATGATTCACTTGAAGCATCAATAGAAGGATATATGGAGCTCTTAAACAAAGGAACTGCATATAAAAAATTTAGAAATTTAAGACAATATTATAGAAAAAAATCTACTATACCTAGTGGTTTAGCACTATCACAAACAATGATACATTATTCTGGAATTGGGAAAAAATATCTTAAGATTTTACGAATAATGATTAGAAAACATCATTTAAAAAGATATGATATGCAGTACTATAAGTTAGATAGAAAAGAGTGATAATTTAAATATCACTACTTCCCATAAGTTTTGATTGATGATCAGCAATTAATGGATCAATAATCTCATCAAATAACCCATCATTCATAATTGCTTCTAAACGATAAAGAGTTAGATTAATTCTATGATCACTGATTCTTCCTTGAGGATAATTATAAGTTCTAATTCTAGCACTTCTATCTCCACTTCCAACTTGTGCTTTTCTATCAGCACCCTCTTTTTCCATTTGTTCTTGCATCTGTTGATCATTTAGTCTTGCTTTTAAGACTTTCATAGCTTTTTCTTTATTTTTGTGTTGAGACTTTTGGTCTTGATTTGTTACAACAATTCCTGTAGGTAAATGTGTAATTCTTACAGCAGAATCTGTAGTATTAACAGATTGTCCACCACATCCACTTGAACGCATAACATCAATTTTAAGATCATTTGGATCTATCTCTATCTCTACATCATCAACTTCTGGCATAACTGCAACTGTAATAGCTGAAGTATGAACTCTTCCTTGTGATTCTGTTGCAGGAACTCTTTGAACTCTATGAACTCCACCTTCAAATTTAAATCTAGAATATACATCATCACCTTTAAATAAAGCAACCATCTCTTTATATCCACCTGATTCTGATTCACTAGAATTCATAATTTCAACTTTCCAGCCTCTATTTTCTGCATATCTTACGTATGCTCTAAATAAATCACCTACAAATAAAGCAGCTTCGTCTCCACCAGTTCCAGCTCTAAGTTCAATAAAAATATTTTTATCATCATTTGGATCTTTAGGTACCATCAAAATTTTAATCTGTTCTTCTAATTCAACTTTTCTAGGCTCTAGCTCTTTTAACTCTTCTTTTGCCAATTCACCTAATTCTTTATCTTCTAATAATATTCTATTTTCTTCAATATCATTAATAATTTGGATATATTCTTTTGCAGCATTTACAATAGGCTCCATATTAGATTGCTCTTTTGATAAATCTGTCATTCGTTTTATATCATTTAAGATATCAGGAGAAACCAATGATTCATTTATCTCATTATATCTATCAATAAATATTTGAAGTTTGTCTTGCAACATTTAATTTTCCTTTTGAATTAGATGTACGAAAATGTACGGGAACAGAGTATGTAAAAGATTATACGATGAAATCGCATAATCTAATATATAATTGTTAGTATTTATATTATAGAGCGTTAACTTTTGCTTGTAATCTACTTACTTTTCTTGCAGCATTACCTTTTTTGATAATATTTTTACTTACACAATGGTGAAAGTATTTATTTGCTGTTTTCATAGCTTCGCTTGCTTTTGCTACATCTGCAGCTTCAACCGCTTCTAATACGCTTTTTGTAATGTTTTTAATTCTAGCTTTGTAGAATTTATTTCTTTCTGTTTTTACTAATGTTTGCTTTGCTCTTTTTGCAGCAGATTTATGATTTGCCATAATAATTAACCTCTTTATAAAATTTTTAAGGGTAGAATACTACTCAAAGTTTGTTTAAAGTTAGTTTAAGCATAATGTAAATTTAAAGGTTTTTTATGAAATTATTTGGTACAGATGGAGTAAGAGGAAAAGCAGGGGAGTTTTTAGATGTAATAACAGCTGTAAAATTAGCAAAAGCAGCAGGGTTATATTTTAAAAGAAATTCTAGTAGAAAAAGTAATAAAATATTATTAGGAAAAGATACTAGAAGAAGTGGTTATATGATAGAAAATGCTCTTGTTGCAGGTTTTACTTCAGTTGGATATCATGTAATTCAAGTAGGACCGATGCCAACTCCTGCTATTGCATATTTAACTGAAAGTATGAGATGTGATGCAGGGATTATGCTAAGTGCCAGTCATAACCCTTTTGAAGACAATGGCGTAAAATTTTTTAATTGTAGTGGGGATAAATTAAGTTCTCAAGCAGAACAAGAGATTGAAGATATATTTTTTAATACTGATTTATTACAAGAAAATCAATGTACAGGAAAAAATATTGGTTCAGCAAAAAGAATAGATGATGTAATAGGAAGATATATAGTATCAATTAAATCATCATTTCCAAAAGAGTTATCACTAGAAGGAACTAGAATTGTATTAGATTGTGCAAATGGTGCAGCATATAAAGTTGGACCTACAATTTTAGAAGAGTTAGGTGCTGATCTTATTACAGTACATAACAAACCAAACGGATATAACATCAATGATAACTGTGGAGCATTGCACCCAACTGAGCTTGGAAAGCTGGTACAACAATACAGAGCAGATATTGGGATTGCCTTAGATGGAGATGCGGATAGATTAGTAGTTGTTGATGAAAAAGGGGATGTAGTTGATGGAGATAAACTTCTAGGTGCTTTATGTTTATCATTACATAAAAATAATTTATTAATAGGTAATGCTTGTGTTGCAACTGTTATGAGTAATAAAGCTCTTGAAGATTATTTAGAAAAAGACAATATTAACTTAATAAGAACAGACGTAGGAGATAAAAATGTACTTGAAGCTATGAAGAATCAAAATATCAATTTTGGTGGAGAGCAAAGTGGTCATATCATCTTTAGTGATGTTGCAAAAACTGGTGATGGACTGGCAAGTGCATTACAAGTTCTTGCTTTATTAATTCAAAGTAAACAAAAAGCAAGTATCGCATTAAATCCATTTGAACTGTACCCACAAGTATTAAAAAATATTAAAGTATCACAAAAAATTCCTCTTAATGAGATTGAAGGATTAGAAGATATCTTAAAACCTATACGAGATAAAGGGCTAAGAGATCTTATTAGATATTCTGGAACAGAAAATAAACTAAGAATTCTAATAGAGGGAAAAAATAAAAAAGATGTAAATAATGCTATATCTACTTTAGAAGATTTTTTTAAAAAGGCTCTAGTATAAATAATAAAGCCTTATATACGAAAGCCTTTATATTATTTATATTCCTATTTACTATTGATCAATATATTAAATTTATATTTGTTAATAGTTGGGAATGGAATAGTTCATGTATATCTTTAGTTTTAGCATATAACTATGGAGTTGCATTTTCAATGTTCTCATTTTTACAAGAGTATTTAAAATATATACAAATAGGGATATTTCTAATAGGAATAGTTTATCTTTATTTTAATAAAGAATTAATAAATACATATATATATCCAATCATACTCTTATTTGCAGGAGGTCTAAGCAATATTCTAGATCGTTTTATTCATGGTGCTGTTGTTGATTATATATATTGGCACTGTGGATTTGATTTTGCTATCTTTAATTTTGCTGACATTTTAATAGACATATCTATAGCCCTCATTTTTTGGATAAATTACAAACAAAATAAACAAAACACTTAACCATTTTCTTAGATATTTTTTTGTATAATCATCTGTTTTATATAAATAAATTTAATCTAATAAAAAAGGTTTTATATGCTTTTAACACCAGGGCCAACACCTGTACCAGAATTTGTTCGTACAGCAATGTCCGATATTACAATACATCACAGAACACCAGAATTTGAGGCAATATTTGAAAAAACAAGAAAATCACTTTTAAATCTTCTTGATATGCCCGAGTGTGTTATATTGGCATCTAGTGGTACTGGAGCTATGGAAGCTTGTATTACAAATCTATGCCATAAAAAAGCGCTTACAATAAACTCTGGAAAGTTTGGAGAGCGTTTTGGAAAAATATGTGATGCTTTCAATATTGCAAAAATAGAATTAAAATATGATTGGGACACTCCTGCATCAGTTGAAGATATTGTAGATACTATAAAAAATGATAATGATATTGATGCTATATTTATTCAAATATGCGAAAGTGCAGGTGGATTAAGACATCCAGTTGAACAAATTGCTGCACAAGTAAAACAAATCAATCCAAATATAATGATAGTTACAGATGGAATTACTGCAGTTGGAGTTGAAAAAATTGATACAACAAATATTGATGCATTAATCACTGGTAGTCAAAAAGCATTAATGTTACCACCAGGGTTATCTATGATTGGATTTAGCAATAATGCAGTTTCAAAAATAGAGAAAAAACCAGCTGGTTATTATTTTAATCTTTTGAGCGAGATAAAAAAACAAAAAACAAATACAACTGCATACACAGCAGCTACAACATTAATTATTGGTTTAGGTTCAATTCTAAATCATATTGAAGATATAGGGACAAATAATCTGTATCAAAAAACAGCATTAAGAGCAAAAGCTACACAAGAAGCACTTAAAGCAATAGGAGAAAAGATATATCCAAAAACTCCAGCAAATGCTATGACTGCAATTTATAGTGAAAATTCTAATGAGATTAGAAAAATATTAAAAACAAAATATAATGTAAATATTGCTGGTGGTCAAGATCATCTAAAAGGTAAGTTATACAGAATAAACCATATGGGATTAGTTGAAGATTTTGAAGCTACTTGGGTTGTAAATGCCATTGAATTAGCTTTAGATGAACTTGAAATTAGAGAATTTGATGGAACTGCATCAAAAGTTTTTTCTCAAGTTATGTTTAAAGGGAATAATTAATGATATTTGAACACGAAATACCACAAGGTAGCCGTTTATATTTTGGGAAAACAGCTAAAAACAAAAGAGATTTAGAAAATAAAGTAAGTCAAATATTTATTGCTGATAATTTTGAAGAGATAGTAACTCCAAATTTTTCATTTACACAACACCAAAGTGTAAATGATTCGAAAACTTTAATTAATACTTTTGATCAAAATAATACTAATCTAAACTTGCGTGCAGATAGTACTCTTGATGTAGTAAGAATTATTACAAAAAGATTAGGAAGAACAACTTCACATAAAAAATGGTTTTATATTCAACCAGTATTTACATATCCTTCAACTGAACATTATCAAATGGGATGTGAATATATTGATCATGAAGATATAAATGATATTATTGCACTTACAACTAAAGTTATATCAACATTAAATATTGATCCAGTATTACAGATTTCAAATATTAATATTCCAAGATTAATATGTAAAAATTTAAATATTGATGAAAATATTTTTAAAAATGGTGAAATTGCAAAACTATATGAACTTAATATTGACTGGCTTACTAAGTTATTAGAAGTTATTCACTTAGAAGATTTAGAAATATTACTAAATAACAGTGATATTCCAAATGATATCATTGAAGAATTAAATATTTTAAAAACAACAGTAAAAAATACAAGTTATTCAAATATTGTAGTTTCACCATTGTATTATGCATTATTGCCATATTATGATGGAATATATTACAGAGTTATAAAAGACAATTTAACAATTGCAAAAGGTGGAAGCTATCACAGTGAAGGTATAGATTCACTGGGATTTGCATTATATACAGATAATTTATTAAAAGTTTTAGAGGATTAAAAAAATGAGTAAAGCAGATTTAATTGTAGGAATTCAATGGGGTGATGAAGGAAAAGGAAAGATTGTAGATAGATTAGCAATGAATTATGACTATGTATGTAGAAGTCAAGGTGGGCATAATGCTGGTCATACAATTTGGGTAGATGGTGTAAAATATGCACTTCACTTAATACCTTCTGGCGTGTTAAATCCACAAGCTATTAATATAATAGGAAATGGTGTAGTATTAAGTCCAGAATCTATTATAAAAGAGATGGAACAATTCAAAAATCTTGAAGGAAGACTGTTTATTAGTGATAAAGCACATTTAAATCTTCCTTATCATGCACTTATTGATCAAGCTAGAGAGAAACTAAAAGGTGATAAGGCAATTGGAACAACTGGAAAAGGGATCGGTCCTGCATACTCTGACAAAATCAATAGAATTGGGCATAGAGTTGGTGAACTTTTAAATCCTAAAAAATTAACAACTACTATTTTAGACTATTTCGAGCAAAATAAAGCTATATTTGATGTGCTTCAAGTAGAAGTACCAAAAGAGGAAGAATTATTAAATTTATTAGTATCATATAATCAAGACCTAGCTCCATATATTACAAATACAACAAATATGGTATGGAAAGCATTAGAAGATGATAAAAAGGTACTACTAGAAGGTGCCCAAGGTACTATGCTTGATATTGATCACGGAACATACCCATTTGTAACAAGTTCAAATACTGTAAGTGCTGGAGCATGTACAGGTCTTGGAGTTAATCCAAAACAAATTGGAGATATAACAGGTATCGTAAAAGCTTATTGTACAAGAGTTGGAAATGGACCATTCCCTACTGAAGATTTTGGACCAGATGGTGATAAAATGGCAGATGTAGGTAAAGAGTTTGGAACAACTACAGGTAGAAAAAGAAGATGTGGTTGGTTTGATGCAGTTGCAGTTAAATATGCTTCAAAACTAAATGGTTGTGATCAACTATCACTAATGAAATTAGATGTTTTAGATGGATTCAAAAAAATTAAAATTTGTACTTCATATGAAGTTGATGGTGAAAAAATAGATTATGTCCCAACTAACCTTGATAATGTACGTCCTGTATATGAAGAAGTAGATGGATGGGATAGTGTTGTTGGATGTAGAGATTTTGAGCAACTTCCTCAAACTGCAAAAGATTATATAGAAAGAATAGAAGAATTAACACAAACAAAAGTAGGAATTATTTCTACTAGTCCAGATAGACACGATACAATCATAAGGGATTAATATGAGATTAAAATTACAACATGCTGCTTATTTATCAAGAAAAATTACAAAAGATTTAATCAATTGTGATTTTGTAGAGATAAGAAGAGATAAAAATGCAATTGCAGCACAAATTCAAGATATGCTTGAAGAAGATATTGATCAAGAGTTAGCATTAGATGAAAGAGTTGAACAGATTTTAGATAACCAAGAAGAGAGTATAGAATTTTATAATGCAGATTATAGACAACTATTTTGGATGACTAAAAAAAGATTATCAAATGAATTTCATGTTATTTTAAATAATGAAGATAGATTTAAAAATATCTCTCACAATATATCAGGATATCTATGGGATGAAGATTTTATTCACTTTACTGTATCCGAAAACCTTGTTAATAATGTAATATATAATGCAATTGAAGAGTTTATGCACGGATTTGAAGAAGCAGATGATATTGTATATGAAAAAATCAAACATTACAAAAGAAAACTAATTCCAGGTACGGAAGAGTATGATTTAATTTATCAAAGATTATATGAGGAAGAATTAATACGAAAAGGATTAATATAATGCAAAAAGTTTGGATTTATATAGAAAATGGGATTTTTCTTGAGGCTCACTCTTTTGGAGCTTCAGGAACTAGTGTTGGAGAAATTGTATTTAATACATCATTAACTGGTTATCAAGAAATTATTACCGATCCTAGTTATGCTGGACAATTTATTACATTTACTATGCCACAAATTGGTATAGTAGGTGTTAATGACAACGATATGGAAAGTACTCAAGCACATTGTAAAGGTGTATTAGTAAGAGAATACAATAATGAATACTCAAACTTTAGAGCACAAGATACTTTACATAATCTTTTAGAGAAAAATAATGTGATTGGTATATGTGATATAGATACCAGATACTTAACTAAAATGGTTAGAAATGAAGGTGCAATGATGATGATTGCATCAACTGAAATTTCTGATAAAGATGAATTAGCAAAACAATTAGAATCTTCACCTAGAATCGAAGATATAAATTATATCAAAGAGGTATCAACTAAAGAATCATATATACACAAAAATGGTGCTTGGAATCATGATAAATTAGCATATAATCCTGCTGTTATGAGTGATAAAAAAATTATTGCAATTGATTTTGGAATTAAAAGAAACATTTTAAATGAACTTGTTGAATCAGGTCTTGAAGTTGAAGTAATACCAAGTGATTTTAAAGCTGAAGATTTAATACAAAAATATAATGATGGACAAATTGGAGGAATATTCTTATCCAATGGTCCAGGTGATCCATTAACATTAACTCAAGAAAAAGAACAAGTTCAGATTTTAATTGATGCAAATATTCCAATGTTTGGAATATGTTTAGGACATCAAATGCTTTCAATAGCTCATGGATATGATACTTATAAACTAAAATTTGGACAACATGGTGGAAATCATCCTGTAGCTAATCCATCTAAAATTGTTGAAATTACTGCACAAAATCATAACTATAATGTTCCAGATGATATTACAAAAATTTCTGATGTAACACATATCAATCTATTTGATAATACAATTGAAGGAGTTAAATATCATAATAAAGATATTTTTTCTGTACAACATCATCCTGAAGCTAGTCCAGGTCCTCATGAGAGCAAATATATCTTTAAAGAGTTTGCTAATATAGTAAAATAATCTAAAGTGCCTCTAGGTACTTTAGAACTCATCTACAACAAATATAAATTCACACCATAAATCATACTGTTAAACTATCATAAATATCTAAAAATACCTCTAAAAATGTAAAAAATAAAGAAATAAATAGAATAAGAA